>NZ_WBYY01000103.1:0-11150 GCF_048985645.1 Exiguobacterium sp. A1_3_1
TCCTGCAGACAAAATTCTTACACAGTTGTAAGGTTCACTGCTTAACCAAACACTTAATGATTTCATCATATAACTTACGGACGCAACACACTACATTAAACGGAGGAATTCTTAACATGAAACGTTTTCTAGCATCGATCGCGACAGCAGCCTTAGTGGTTTCAGGTCTTACATCAGTGGGTACAGGTAAAGTTGAAGCAGCAACAGTCACGAAAGTCAAGATCACGGACAACGGTCTTCGTGTTCGGACAGCACCTTCTACGAAAGCAAGCATCGTCGGGAAAGTCAACGCTGGTCAAGTCTTTACATATAAAGGCAAGTCAGGCAGCTGGACAAAAATCTCATACGGCGGCAAAACACGTTATGTCTTCTCACAATACACAAAGACATACAAATCATCTTCAAGCGCTAAAAAAACAACGAGCACATCTTCTAAACGGACTAAAATCCTAAGCGAAGCAGCAAAACATAAAGGTACACCATATGTATGGGGCGGAACGACGACTCGTGGATTCGACTGCTCTGGTTTCACAAGCTATGTCTACAAGAAAGCGGCTGGTAAAACATTACCACGTACGTCTTCTTCACAATATTCTTCTTCTAAGAAAGTCAGCGTTTCTAAAGTACAGCCAGGAGATCTTGTCTTCTTCTCACACGGTAGCGGCATTCAACACGTTGGGATCGCAACAAGCAAGTCAAGCATGGTCAACTCAGAAACAGGTGGCGTTAAATACTCAAGCTTCAAATCAGGGTACTGGGGTTCACGCCTTGTCGGCGCAGGATCTTACCTATAATTCATCATCTCAAAGCGGTTGAGCATTGGCTCGATCGCTTTTTTTCATCGAATCGATTACAGGAGGAGGGAATCGGATGCATGTCTTAATCACAGGTGCTTCAAGAGGTCTTGGTCGTGAATTTGCTTATCTGCATGCCAAGCAAGGGGATCACGTCTTGCTCGTCGGACGCGATGCGACAGCACTCTTCGAAACGAAGTTCCATGTCGAGCGACTCGGGGGAACGGCAACCGTCTTTCCGTATGACTTAACGCAGCCGACGCATCGTCTCGCACTATTTCGGGCAACGGAACAGATTCCGGTCGACTGCGTCATCAACAACGCCGGGATCGGCGTCTTTGGTTCTTTCCTTGAGACCTCGTTCGAAGACGAGTCCCGGATGATTGCCTTGAATATCGAAGCATTAACACACGTGACGAAGGTCTATGCCTCTCGCATGAAAGCACAGGGAATCAAAGGACGTATCGTCCATCTCGCATCAACGGCTGCGTTTGAAGGGGGTCCATGGCTGAGTGTTTATTACGCAACAAAGGCCTACGTCCTTCATTTCTCGGAAGGATTGACGGAAGAACTCGCACAAGACGGTATCCAAGTCAGCGTTGTCTGTCCAGGCGCGACCCATACCGGCTTCGAATCAGCAGCAAATCTTGAACAGTCACGCTTGTTCTTGCGACCTGGTGTCATGGATGCTCCGACGGTTGCGCGCATCGCCTACCGCGGCTATATGAAGGGGAAAACGTTCATCGTTCCTGGCTTCGGGAATGCCTGGTATATCTTTTCGACGCGTTTTCTACCGCGTCGGTACGTCACCCGACAAGCAGGAGAAGTCCAGCGTCCGCGGTGATAGTTATAATGTTCATTATTTCAATATTTATGACGTTCATCCTCAACTCCTACAGGAAAAGGAAACGAGTTCAACGTTTCCGTCAGGGTAAGGTAAGACCCGACATTTCGCATAAGTTGCGAGATGTCGCGGCTTACCTCCCGCCTGAGGAAAGTGAGGATATGAACGTTATCAGTTTTAAACATCATCAAAAAAGAGTTGGCCTTCCGGAAATCATCCGTAACGCCAACTCTTTTTGTGTGGATTCAGACGTCCTTTTTGAGGAGTCAGTCTGTTTTACTTAATGACGAGCTTCGGTTTTTTCTTGAACGAATGAATACCTTCGACGAAACGTACCGTTCCGGATTTTGCACGCATGACGACAGAGTGTGTCTGACCGCCTTGCGCCGTGAACTGAACACCTTTCATCAATTCACTGTCCGTGACGCCTGTCGCAGCAAAGATACAATCGTCTCCTGAAACGAGATCATCCATCATAAGGATCTTCGATGGATCTTCAATGCCCATCTTCTTGCAACGCTCGACCTCGGCATCGTCTGCCGGTAACAAGCGTCCTTGGAGCTCACCACCGAGGCATTTCAAGGCAACGGCAGCAAGAACGCCTTCCGGTGCACCACCTGAACCGAGCAGGATATCAATCCCCGTATGCGGGAACGCCGTGTTGATCGCAGCAGCGACGTCACCGTCACCGATCAAGCGAATCCGCGCCCCTGTTGCCCGAATCCGTTGAATGATTTCTTCATGACGTTCGCGATCCAGAATCGAGACGACGACGTCTTCGATTTCTTTGTTCTTCGCCTTCGCTACGGCTGCGATGTTTTCTTCGATCGTCGCATCCAGACTGATGTGTCCTGCCGCTTCCGGGCCGACTGCGATCTTATCCATGTACATGTCCGGTGCATGAAGTAAATCTCCTGCATCCGCGACCGCGAGAACAGCAAGTGCGCCCCATGTTCCTTTTGCGACGATGTTCGTTCCTTCCAGCGGATCGACGGCGACGTCGAGTCGTGGTCCATACCCATTTCCTAGCTTTTCTCCAATGTAAAGCATCGGTGCTTCATCCATCTCGCCTTCCCCGATGACGACGGTTCCTTTCATCGGAATTGTATCGAAGACATCACGCATCGCGCTTGTTGCCGCATCATCCGCTTCATTCTTCAATCCTTTTCCCATCCAGCGTGCAGAGGCGAGTGCTGCTGCCTCCGTGACGCGTACCAGTTCCATTGATAGACTTCTCTCCATGTGTATGTCCCCTCTCCCTTGTTACAAATCGGTCAAATCGTTTCACGCCATACGAGGGCGCCAAGTTCCTTCAACTTCTGATCAAATCGTTCGTAACTCTGGTCAAGCACTTCTGCATGGTGCAGCGTCGTCTCCCCTGAAGCGAGAAGTCCCGCCAAGACAAGTGCTGCGCCACCGCGTGGGTCCGGTGCCTCGATTTCCGTACCAAGTAAGGATTCGCCACCACGAATGATGATTGAGGCGTCTTCATGCGTGATTCGAGCATTCAAGCGTCGTAACTCCTGCACATGCCGGAAACGCTGCGGATACAACTTATCGACGACGATACTTGCTCCTTTTGCTTGCAGCAACGCTGCCGAGATGACAGGCTGTAAGTCGCTCGGGAATCCACCGTAGTGGAAGACACGAATATCGACCGGCTTCGTCTCCTGAAACGTCGCCGTGACGGAATCATCCGTTGCTTCGATCAACGCACCGTACCGCTCGAGTTTTTGGATGACGCTCTCGAGATGAAGCGGAATGACGTTATCGACGGTGACGCGTCCAAGTGCCGCCCCCATCGTCAAGAACGTTCCTGCCTCCATTCGGTCCGGAATCAAGGTATGCCGGCAACCACTTAGTTGCGATACGCCCTTGATTCGAATCTCGTCCGTTCCTGCCCCTTTGACGCTTGCCCCCATGTTCGTCAACATCGTACTGACGTCGATGACTTCCGGGTCGTAGGCGGCGTTTTCGATGACAGTCGTTCCTTCAGCGAAGACAGCGACGAGTAAGGCACTGATCGTCGCTCCGAAAGACGGGAGATCGAGGTAAATTCGGTTACCGACGAGACGATCGACGCGCATGTAATGGACGCCTTGCTCGTTACGTACAGAAACACCTAGACGCTCTAGTGCTTTGATGTGTAAATCGATCGGTCGTGGTCCGATGGCATAACCTCCAGGAAGACCGACGACTCCTTGTTTGAATCTGGCTGCCAGAACGCTCATGAGGTAGATCGATCCGCGTAACTTGCGCGTCTCCGCACCAGTCAACGGCATCGATTCGACCCGGCTTGGATCAATCGTCACCATATCGCCTTGACGTGTCACGACCGCGCCGAGCGTCTCCAAAATCTCGATCATCGTCGCGACGTCGCCAATCTCCGGCACGCCTTCAAGAACGACCGTTTGATCCGTCAGGAGGGCTGCAGCAAGACACGGGATGGCGCTTTGCTTCGAACCACTGATTGATACGGTTCCTTCTAGGCGTTGTTGCCCTACGATATGCAAAATGTCCACGTTCCATCAACCTTTCTCTTCGCTACGATTATTGCTGCGTTTTTTCCCAGTCCGCGAGGAACTTTTCGATCCCTTGCGTCGTGAGTGGGTGGTGTGTGAGTGACTCGATGACCGAGAACGGAATCGTCGCGATGTCTGCGCCCGCAAGAGCAGCGTTCGTGACGTGAACCGGGTTCCGGACCGATGCCGCGATGATCTGTGTCGGAATATCATGTACGACGAAAATTTGAGCAATCGTCTCGACGAGCCCCATTCCATCTTGGCCGATGTCATCTAGACGACCGAGGAATGGTGATACGTATGTCGCACCAGCACGGGCTGCGAGTAACGCTTGGTTCGGATTGAAGATCAATGTGACGTTCGTCGTGATCTTCTCTTTTGAAAGGGCTGCGACTGCTTCGAGTCCTGCCGGAGTCATTGGAACCTTAACCGTAATGTTCGGTGCAATTTGGGCAAGTTCCTTCCCTTCACGAATCATTCCTTCTGCATCGAGCGCGATGACTTCAGCGCTAACAGAGACGTCCCCGACGATTTCACAGATTTCACGAAGTCGTGTATGGAAATCGACGCCTTCCTTAGCGACGAGCGACGGATTCGTCGTGACACCATCTAAAATCCCCATTTTATGTGCTTTCTTGATGTCTTCTACGTTTGCTGTGTCAATGAAAAATCTCATCTTTCTCGTTCCCCTTTCATCCCTTGAAATCGCTTACGACTCTATTATAGGTTTTTTTCACGAGAAGTCCTACTGTTTTCCATTGAATATATGTTCACATGATATGAAAAAAGCACGGTAGACCGAAGTCTACCGCACTTTAAAGAGGAGTCGATTAAGCTTTGTTGCTTGAACCGAACTCACGCATCTTACCGATGACAGTTTGTTTGATTGCTTCACGACCTGGTGCGATGAATACGCGTGGGTCATATGCTTCTGGTTTCTCAGCTAACACTTCACGAACGACTTTCGCGAATGAGATTTGGTTCTCTGTGTTAACGTTGATTTTTGAAGTTCCGAGTGAGATCGCTTTTTCGATATCGTGTGTCGGAATTCCAGTTCCACCGTGAAGAACGAGTGGGAGGTTTGTCGCATCACGGATTTCTTCCATCTCTTTGAATCCGAGGTTTGGTTCACCTTTGTATGGTCCGTGAACAGAACCGAGTGCAGGAGCAAGCGTGTCGATTCCAGTTTCTTTGACGATGCGTACACACTCGTCAAGTTTCGCGTACATGACATCACCGATGACGTCGTCTTCTTGTCCGCCAACTGTGCCAACTTCCGCTTCTACTGAAACGCCTTTAGAGTGAGCGTATTCAACAACTGCTTTTGTTGTTTCGATGTTTGTGTCGATCGGGCTGTGCGAATCATCGATCATGACAGATGTAAATCCAGCGTCGATCGCTTCTTTACATTTCTCAACGCTCGAACCGTGGTCGAGGTGGATTGCAACTGGAACTGTGATTTTCATGTCGTGTACAAGACCTTCAACCATTTTCACGACAGTGTAGAATCCGCCCATGTGGCGTGCTGCACCTTCAGATACTCCAAGGATGACTGGTGACTGCTCTTCTTGAGCCGCACCGAGAATCGCTTGTGTCCACTCGAGGTTGTTGATGTTGAATTGACCTACTGCATACTTACCTTCGAGAGCTTTGTTTAACATGTCTGTCATAGATACTAATGGCATAATGACATCCTCCTCTGTTTTGATCGCTGCTTACACGAACTCGTGCAATTTCAGACTGATTATAACATACTGATTCATCGGAACGTACAGCATTTCGCTCGGTTTTTTGGTTTGTGACGGCGACGTGAAAGATTAACCGCTTACATCGTGAGAAATTTGCACAGTCACTTCTTTTTTTAATTCAAAGATGTCAAATGGCTTTCCGAAGAAGGCGACAACCCCTAATCGTTTCGCTTCTTCCATCGCTTCTTTTTCACCGAGTGCCGTCATTAAAATCGTCCGGACACGTCGTCCGATCCGGTCCTGATGACGCAACACTTCGATCCCAGTCCGCCCCGGCATGTTGACATCCATCAACAATAGATCGTACGCTTTTTCCTGTAAGTAGACGATCGCTTCCTCTCCATCGACGGCGACGTCCGTTTCATACCCTTCTGCCCGGAACAATTGCGCAAGCAAATTCCGGATTCCCGGCTCATCCTCGACGATCAACAATCTGCCTTTCATCTCTGCCACTCCCCCTCTAGTTATTTCCATTCTACACTAAAGCAAAACTTGCTTTATACTGTCCTTGAGAGAAACATAGAAAGGATGAAGAAAAATGATGAAAATCTTAGCTACACAATTCAACGGAAAATTGCAAACGCTCGCAAAACAGGAAGACGAACTATTCGATGTCGTCCGTCTACTCGCACAAGCGCTCGTCGGAGAAGGCACGGTCTACGTCGACGCTTACGGCGAATGTGAAGGACTCTATCCGATGCTCTCAGAAGGACCAGACCAGATGAAACGCGTTACGAAGATCAAGGATCGAAAGACCTTGCACGCTGTCGATCGTGTCTTAATCTTCACGCCGGATACGGAACGTTCGGATCTCCTCGCTTCTCTTGCCCGTTACGACGCATGGCATACGCCTTATGCGATTGTCACACTCAGTGACGTGACGGAAACGCTCGAGCGTTCGATTGCTCCGCTTGCATTGAAGTTCAATAAAGGATTGCTTCCGGCAGAGGACGGTTCACGCCACGGACTACCGAGTCTTGCCCTTTGTGCGTTCCTCTTGACGCATATCTTGACGCAACTCCAAGAGATGACGGAAGAGTGGGATTGACGTTTTTCTTCTATAATATGCAGTTCTTAATCTAACCAATCAAAAAAGACGCGGTGACCTTCTATGATGCTGAAGGTTACCGCGTCTTTAATTATCTTTCTTATTCACCAAGTGATGCTTGGATGAAGTCATGGAAGAGTGCTTGTGGGCGTTCTGGACGTGAGATCAATTCTGGGTGGAACTGACACGCGACGAACCATTTGTGTTCTGGAATTTCGATGATCTCAACGAGACGACCGTCTGGGCTCGTACCTGAGAAGACCATGCCGTTTGCTTCGAATTGCTCACGGAATTCGTTACCGAACTCATAACGGTGACGGTGACGTTCGTAGACGAGTTCGCTTGAATACGCGGCACGCGCTTTCGTTCCGTCTTCGAGTTTACATGGGTAGAGTCCGAGACGGAGCGTACCACCGAGGTCCTCGATGTCTTTTTGTTCTGGCAACAAGTCGATGATCGGGTATGGTGTCGCTGGGTCGATTTCCGCTGAGTGTGCGCCTTCAAGGTTGAGGACGTTACGTGCGAATTCAACTGTTGCGAGTTGCATCCCGAGACAGATACCGAAGAACGGTACGTTGTTCTCGCGTGCGAAACGTGTCGCTTCGATTTTCCCTTCGATACCGCGTTCGCCGAATCCACCAGGAACGAGGATTCCGTCTGCCGAACCAAGCAATTCGTTGACGTTTTCACGCGTCACGTCTTCTGCGTTGATCCAGTCGATTTCGATGTCACTGTTGAAGGCAAATCCAGCGTGTTTTAATGCTTCTGCGACCGAAATGTACGCATCACGCAATTCGACGTATTTCCCGACGAGTGCGATCTTCGTCGTCTTCTCGAGGTGCGTCACTGTGTGAACGAGTTGTTTCCAAGCCGTCATGTCAGCAGCTGGTGTATCGAACTTGAAGTAGTCACAGACGAGTTGGTCCATACCTTGGCGTTGCAAGTTGAGTGGTACTTCATAGAGTGTCGATGCATCTTGTGCTTCGATGACTGCTTCCGGACGTGTGTCGCAGAAGAGAGCAATTTTATCTTTCATCTCTTGTGGGACTGGGTGCTCCGCACGTAAGACGATGATATCTGGTTGAATACCGTAGCTACGGAGTTCTTTGACACTGTGTTGTGTCGGTTTCGTCTTGAGCTCACCTGCTGCTGCAAGATACGGAACGAGCGTACAGTGAACGTACATGACGTTTTCTTTCCCGATATCGTTTTTCACCTGACGAATGGCTTCGATGAACGGAAGCGATTCGATATCCCCTACTGTTCCACCAATCTCTGTGATGACGACGTCAGCGCCCGTTTCTTTTCCAGCGCGGAAAACGCGATCCTTGATTTCGTTCGTGATGTGCGGAATGACTTGGACCGTTCCACCGTTGTAGTCGCCACGGCGTTCCTTCTTGAGGATCGTCGAGTAGATACGTCCAGACGTGACGTTTGCGTTCTGGCTCAAGTTGATGTCGATGAAACGCTCGTAGTGACCAAGGTCAAGGTCCGTCTCCGCGCCATCATCCGTGACGAATACTTCCCCGTGCTGATACGGGCTCATCGTACCCGGGTCGATGTTGATGTACGGGTCGAATTTTTGGATCGTGACGTTGAGGCCACGGTTTTTCAAGAGACGAGCGAGCGATGCAGCTGTGATCCCTTTACCGAGTGACGATACGACGCCACCTGTTACGAAAATATACTTTGTCATGTTAAATATTGCTCCCTTCTCTAATTCACATCTCAACAATACAGAGGTGGTAAAAACAAAAAAGCAAAAGTGCCCCCATTGGAATAGGAGACACTTTTGCTGAAATAAGCACGTTGCTTAAAGAAGCCCATGACTAACTTACGTCATTCGGAAAACTTCGTCAAGCCTAATTTTTCAAAGAAAAATTTCCGTGCTCGTTCGTCAGCCGTCAACGAAAAAACTGCCATTTCTATAGGGAAATAGCAGCTGTACAGTTGTGGTTGATCGTGCTTAGACTTCCTCTTCTTCTTCGAAGTCTTCTAAGTCTTCTTCGTCGAGATCGTCATCGAGATCATCGATGGCTGCGACTTTTTTGAACGTATCATCGTCTTCGCTGTCGTCAGCTGAATCATAGTCCGCTGTCTTCGCGAATGTATCGAGATCGTCTTCGATCGTCTCGAACTCATCTTCTTCTGCATCATAGTTGAACTCTTCTTCAAACTCATCGAGTTCTCCACGTTGACGCGCTTCGATGACGAGATCCTCATCCGACTTATCGAACGGATACCAAGCGCGGAGTGACCAACGGTTCGCTCCGACGTTGACGAAGTTTCCATCGATGTTCATGTCTGTATAGAGTTGAGCAAGTTTCTCGAACTTGTCTTCTTCATCTGTAAACGTATGGTACTTTTCGATTTCTGACGTGATGTCATCGAACGTGATTGGCTGTTCGCCAGCTTCTTGCAACATTTCGTTGACGAATTCGATCAGCGAAAGATCAGTAATCTCTTCTTTACTTAAACGGCTGAGGCTCATTGTGACGGCCACTTCCTTTCATTTGCGTTCAATCCATTACTTCTCATTATACGCAAAACGGCTTTTAAAAATCCAGTCTCTATTTAAAAAAAGCTCGAATTGATTCTCGATTCGTGTTTTTCCCACTCCCGAAAAAGGAATATCCAAGGGAGAAGAAGGAGGAATGACAGATGGAGATGACAATCGAACGGGTCAACGATTTTGATGACTTCAACTGGTTACCAATCTTATCAAAGAGTACACAGGAAGGCTATCCCTTCATCGAACGGATGCTACGTGAACGCCGAAATGAAACGTATCGAGAAGACGGAGAAGCAATGTTCGTCGTTTTGTCGCTCTCCGGTCACGTCATTGCGTGCGGGGGTTATATGAAACAAACCGACGCGATCGACGTCGGTCGGATTCGTCATGTCTACGTCTTACCGGAAATGCGACATCACGGTGTCGGTACGCAACTGCTTGAGAAAATCATTCCAGAAGCGCTGTTGACGTATTCCGAGCTCTGGCTCTATACGGACGATGCCAGTACATTTTATGAACGATTTGGTTTTGAGCCGTATACGGCAACTAAGGTGACACATCGACTTTTAAAGCATGCATTCGTCCAACCTTAAGTGTCTTGGATTGACATATCGGGAATCATCGATTAGTTTAAGCGTATGACAAATCAAGTGGATCTATTCAAGGCATTATCGAACGAGGTACGTCTTGATATCTTACGCTGGCTCAAGGATCCCGAGACTCATTTCAATAAGCCGACGGCCCATCTCGCGACGAATCTGTCGGACAAGGGAGGCATCTGCGTCGGAGATATCCAAGAGAAGGCGAACTTATCTCAATCGACCGTCTCCCAATATCTTGCGATGTTGCAAAAAGTCGGATTGCTCGAATCCGAACGTCACGGCAAATGGACGTATTACCGGCGAAATGAAGAAAAAATCCAGGAGCTTGCAGCGTACCTCAAAGGAGAACTTTGATCCGTTCTCCTTGCCTTACATATCGACATTTCTCGATATTTAGATTCGTGAAAGGATGAATTCTGTTGAAAATCGTGTATTACGTACTCGCGTTACTTGCGGGTATCGCTTTAAGTGTCGAAGGAGCCATCTATGGTGAACTCGGGAACTTCGTCGGAAAACTCGAAAGTAGCTTTTATAATTTCTTCGCCGGTACGATCATCATCGGACTGATCGTCCTCTTCTTCGGAAAAGGTTCACTCGGCTATACATTCCGTGCACCGAAATGGACCTTGCTCGGTGGTCTGCTCGGTAGCATCTACTTGACGATCCTGATCATCAGCATCCCGCTCGTCGGTGTCGGTCTCGCCATGATCAGTGTCATCATCGGACAGATGATTGCCAGCATGGTCATCGAACATTACGGCTGGCTCGGTAGTCCGAAACGTCCGATCAATCGTGACAAGCTGACGGCTTCTGCTTTGATGCTCGTCGCTCTATTTCTCATCTTTTAAGGAGGTTCGCTCGTGAATATTCTATTACTCGGTTTTACATTACTCGGCGGCGTGATGCTGAGCGCCCAGTCCTCGATCAACGGTGCCTTCAGTCAAAAGGCAGGGGCTCTCGAAAGTACGTTCCTGACTTTTTTCACCGGAATGCTGATTCTCGCACTCGCCATCTTGTTCTTTGGTCAAGGGAACGTCTTGCTCTTGCTTGAAGCACCACGTTGGCAACTCAGTGCCGTCT
>NZ_WBYY01000104.1:0-11142 GCF_048985645.1 Exiguobacterium sp. A1_3_1
GTAAAACACCCCTATTCATTTTTTCCAACAAGTGTATTTTACCAAATGGTTAATTTTGTTATATGCAATGTTTTGATATTATAGGAAACTAGTTATTTAAATTCACTTGATTGTTTACGTTAGCCAGACCGATTTGCATCGTATAAATAAACTGAACTAGTGTTAGTTGATCTACTAGGAAGATGTTTTAGAATTCAACCTATCACAATGAAACGTCATTTTATTCCGCTAGTGCTGGTTCTGTTGGTGGTTCTACCGGAAGTGGATTACCGTATCCGTCCAAACCAAGTGCGTTGAGATCGGCGAGAACCTCCGCTGAATATTTCTCTGGAACCATCGGCAATGGTCCACCTGCCGGGATTTGACGTCTCTGATTCATTACCAATGCCACATACATATCTATCATGTTAATTTCCTCCTTCGGATTGTCGTTTGAGTTCTGCTTCCACTGCTTCACGATGTTGTTCAGGTACTTCTTCCAGCTTGCGACGACCTTTTTTGACCAATAATACATACATCTCGACCACCTTTACGCACCTCCGAGAATTTGTTCATAAATCGTTGCAAGAACTTCCATTTGCATGAGGTTCTGTTCTGCTAATTGCTTTTCAAGCCGAGCAATCTTTTGATCAGTCGTTTCTTCTTGCTTTACAGGAGAGACACCGACCTCGTCCAGC
This sequence comes from Exiguobacterium sp. A1_3_1, assembly GCF_048985645.1. NCBI lineage: Bacteria > Bacillati > Bacillota > Bacilli > Caryophanales > Exiguobacterium > Exiguobacterium sp. A1_3_1. The sequence continues at coordinate 678 of NZ_WBYY01000104.1, forward strand.
ACCCGGATGCTCGAACCGTTCTCATACTCCGTTACTTTATATTTTCCGTCCATGTAAGTCGTTTCTTTCATTACTTCATACCTCCTGTAATGAGCGCTCCTGCTGAAGTAAAGTAACCCGCACGATACACTTCAGCAACAACTGAACTTTTAAAGAAAATAGGTGCTTCAAGGATCTTGCTTCCTTCACCCATCGGAAAGGTCGTTCTGGCATTGATGTTTGCAGCGTTGTATCCTTGAAGAACTAAATAAATTGCACCTAAATAGTCCGATCCACCCGGCGCTAGAGTGGCTCCATCCCCGACCTTTTCAATACCGCCAGTTCCGAACGGCTTGGTGGCATTTCGAGCATAAAAACCTGCATATCTAGCGCCACTGTTACTGCCGTTAAAAGTTGCACCGATTAAGACGACTCCGTCTACAGTCAGTCTTAACCCAAACTCGTTCCCACTACCACCACCCGTACTACCGTATGCTGCTAATCCAGCAAAATCGATATAACCTTCACCAGTAATGGAAATTACGCTTGCAAAAGTCGTGGAGGATGCAGTACGTGAACCTAGACCAGTGAAACGCCGTGGGTATAGGTCCCAATAATTCGCTACGGCGCCAGTGGCTTTCTGCAAATTTGAAATTCCCATTATGCCACCTCCACGCCGGACAAGAAAACATTGACGGCATTTGCTGTCGTTTGAATGCCTGTGATAGTGTCTGTTGCGCTTAATACGAGTGATAGATCAATGACGACCGTATCGTTCGCCGCAACGCTGTAACTACTGACGATTGCTTTTCCTGCTACGTTAATCGTGATAATAGCTGCTGTCGCTGTCGTGTTTGAGAGGACGACGTTCTTGAGGATCGTTGTCGTGCTTGCCGGAACCGTGTAGAGCGTTGCGCTCGTCGTGCCCGGTGTTCCGATGTATAACTTTTTAGGCAATGTCGCCATTTAGACCGCTCCCATCCAGAACAAGACTTCGATATCGCTTGTTTTTGTATTTGCTTTCGAACTCACTTCGTTAATCGCTACAACCAAATCCGTCTTTTCTGTCGTGTCGAGTGCAGAAAGTGTTCCCACTTTCGTGTTGACCTCGTTCACCGCTTTTGGTGTCGCTGCTTTTGTCACACTAGTGCTTGTTGTACTTTCTTCTAGCTGTACGATTCCTTTTGTGGTCGTTGTACCCTCGGGTATTGATGGAATATCTATTTGCCCTGATTTTAGCTTTCCATTTTCATCTAATGTTGCTACTCCACCAGCAATACCTTTTTCTGTAGCATCTATTTTTTTTGAAAGTCCCTCATGAGAGTCTTTAATACCTTGTTCCCAACGATTCAAGTCACTTTCCGTAACTGGATCATTTCCTTGCCAGTTCGTTTTTGCCGTGTAACTCAAACCTTCACCTCCCAAGTGAACACGAAATCAATCAACTGGTCCGTGGCAATCGCGACATCAATCGACTTCGCATTGATCAAGTTCTGATTCTCGTCATACGCCTTAATGGACGTCACCCTTGAAATACCGCTCAAGCTATGTGCTTTGACCGTGACAAGTGGTCCTTCCGCTACGATGCTATCCTTCTGCACGATGATGGTGTCATTGAGTTTGATGGTCTGGATGCGTCCTGCTAAGTCTGCCGCGATTCGTGATAGATAGGTCGTCTGTACGGTCATACAATCACCTCATTCTCTGATTTAAGTACCGCCTGACCGACACGCCACTCGTTTACTTTCCGGTACGTCCGCGCCGTGATCCGGACTCGGTCCACGATGCGTAGACTCTCCGCTGAAGATAGTCGTAAGACCATCTCGAGATGCGACGGTTTCACTTTCTGAATAGCTTCTCGCATGTCAGCGAAATTCTTCGTCGCTTCGACCGGGAAGCTGACCCAGAAGGCGTATTCGTTCGGGATGTTGTCGACTCTCGAGATGAATGCTTCTAAGTAGCTGTCGACGACTGTCTCGATCAATCGTTCATTCGGTGTCGCGCCCTGTCCAATCTTAGACTTGATACGTTTCCGCCGCTCTTCTTCCGTCCCGTCTGACGACTCAACCCGGTAATCACGTTCCCATAAAGACAACGCCCAGGTTGCACTTTCGAGATCCAGTTGCGCCTCAAGTTCTTCTTGCAACGCCTCGATAATCATCAATTCCTTTGCTTGCGCTCCGTAGATGGATTGCCAAACAGCTGATTGACGATAGACCGGATAGACGTGCTCAAACAGTCGTTCCTTTAATTCTTGTTCATTCATGGAGATTCACCATGCCTTGTGTCACGACGCGGTCACCTGGAACGACGACGTTCGTCGCTGAACCATTCAACGTCAATCCGGTATAATCGACCACGCCGTCGATATCAATCAACAGCGCGCCGACCTTCGCATAGTTGACACGGAAGTCGACCACGTCATTCGTTTCCCACGCCCGTTGGTTCAACTCTTCTAAGTACACGGCCATCTTCTCTGCGAACTGCGACTGGACGGATTCGAGTGAGACGCCTTGTAATTGCAACGTCGCTATCACCTGCAGCGGCAATTCCTCTGAACCGACGACTGTGACCGTCGCACCAATCGGCGCATCACCCTTACCGCGCCCTTCTCCTGCTACCGGGTCAATCTTTTCTTTGACGGCAGCAATGATATCAGCGGTCGGCTTCTCATACGTGATTGTCGTGATCAAGACTTTCACGGTACCGCGTCCTGCCCAGAGCGGGATGACCTTGACTTTCCCGACGCCGTCGACACCGAGTGCCCACGTCACGTAATCGCCGTCGTTCCCACCACCACGTTCTTCCGAGACATATGCAAAGTAACGGGAACGGTAACTGTCGTTGTCTTCTTCCTCTGCGCCGAGCGTCGCGGCAACAGGGTTCGTCACCGTGTTGATGCCAATGTCTGACGCAAGCTGAATCGCACCAGCTGGTACCCGACCGATTTCGCCCGCTTCGATTGCAACGACTTCGATTGAGAGTCGACCGCTTTCCGGGATGATACGTTCGGTCTGGTCGAGGATTTCAAACTCGATCGCCTCCTCGTCTTCCCGAAGGACGACGGTCGAGAACGTCGTATCCGCCGGAATGACGTTTCCTGGTGCTCCTTCGACGTCGACAATCGCTCGAGCGGGTTGTGCCTCGATTCGGGAGAGTGTCGGTACCCGGTTCAGGACGACACGGTCTAAGTCCTCATCTTCTGCCGTACTTGCGAAGGACGACCGCATGATGTTCTGCATGTAGAGACGCTGCATCGCGAGTTGGTTCGCCACCGGTGCTTGAGCGTCGTAGATGTATGAACCTTCTCGCCGATCCCACTTCGGATCGGTCATGCTGAGCATTCGGTCAAGGATGACGTCCTCATCTTCTTGTAGTGGTGCCGGGAGATCAGGTAGATCCAATAGATTCGCCATCTGGTCCTTCCTCCTTTAGTTGTTCTGTCGTCGTCGTTTCGCCGACAATCGTATTCAAATCGATCGTCGCTTCGAAACGCCGGTCTACTTTGATAACATCGACCTCGTCGACCGAGACGATACGGTCGTCATAGACGATCGCATCCATCAAGCTATCCGCGATGAACAGGCGCTTGACGTCGTCTGAGACGTCGAGACGCATATCATCCTTCGCTTCGCATCCATAATCCTCCGAATAGATCGGATAGGCATCCCGCGGTGTCAGGATCATCTTCGAGATGACGTTCTTGAGTCCTTCGATGCCGTCGTCGACAAGAATTTCGTCATTCGAGCCTTTCGCGAACTCGCCGGTCTCAAAATCAAATAGCGGAGTCAACATGCCCCCCGCTTGTTCCGTCTCTTCTTCGGCATAGACGTCATCCACGTCGACTTCCGGTAATAGTCCCTCTTGTTCTTCTACGTCCGCCATTTCGTCACCACCATCCATTTTTCTGTCCGGTTCCGGATCGGCATCAACAAGACGTGGTCTCCCGCTGTAGTCGTCATCGGATCGAAGACGTCTGCACGTGTCACCCGCTTCTCATCGATTATGAAATCCGTTGAGGAGCGGACGCCGACGTAGCCACCTTGTCGCACCGGTTGCAACACCCACTGGGCACCGCTGGCTCCGGTATCGCTGATTGCCTGCAGGATGACGAGCTCTCCTTTGACGAAGAAGTGTGCATCCATGACGAAGGCATCCGCGTCCCGTTCCCCGACACCTGAAATGTTAACGACGAGCGGTTCGACTTGGACGACCGTCCCAATCAGGATATGTTCTTGTGATGTCTTGGGTGTCAGGAACAGCTGACTGAAACGAGTAGCTGGATCTTTCATTCTCGTCCCTCCTAGAAATTAATGTACTTATGCGGATTGACCGCATGGCTCTTGCTGTAGGTCCATCGACCACGGTGGAGTTCGAAATGAAGATGCGGCCAATCCGACCAACCGGTGTTCCCGACATAGCCGATTGTCGTGTTCACCGTCACCTTTTGCCCGACCTTCACCTTCGGCTTCGCATGGATATGAGCATAGACGCTCTCCCATGTCTGACCATTGATTGAATGGACGATGTAGACGACCCAGCCATAAGACGTCGACCAACCTGATCGGGTAACGGTACCGTCCGCGACTGGATGCAAACGCACCTTCCCGGTCTTCGCGCGGTCAATCAGGATATCGATCCCGAAATGACCGGCTGGTGTCTTGAATTGCTTCCGTCCCATCCAGCCACCACTCATTGGACGGACGAATGCCTTGTTCGATTTCGAAGGCGTCGTCTTCCCATTTTGAATCCGGACCTTGTAATGTGAGCGGATCTTATCCCACTCGCCTGCCTTTTGCCGAGCGTCCGCTCGACCCAGTCCTTTTTCGAGGATGCTGATTTCGACGTCCCGACGCCCGAATGGAATGCATTCCTTTGCCGGGAGTCCCATGTCGATCCGTTTGCCTTTGATGGCACCTCCGACATCTTCCGCGAGATAAATGCCGCTGTATTCCGGCTTCGCCCGACACTTGATATAGACGACAGAACCCATCGGTATCAGCTTCGGGTCGACGGCGATGCTTCGCTTCGTCTTGAACTTGTTGCCGGATGCGGTCGTGCCAGTGCCGTTGATGCCACCTAAAGCGGGATTGTACGCTGTCGCGACCCAACCCTTGCTGAACTTCAAGCGGATGCCTTTAATCGATTCTGTGGTGTTGCCGAGACCGTCCTGTTTCTTCTGGACGTCCGGCTTCTCATAGCTGATCGACGGCAACGAGGTGCTCACGACGGCGTCCGCGTCCATGACGACATGATTCGGGTAAATCTCATATTTCACGTTGTCGAAGTAGTACCCGTGTGCAATCAAGTCATCCTTTGATTTGATATAGGCGTAATCACCAGAGAAGAACCGTTGCGTTCCTGACGTCGCAACATGACGAAACGAGCGAGTCACCTTCGACCGATTCTGTCGATCGAGGGCTTTCTTCGCTTCTCGCCGTGCATCGGCATCGTTCATCGCATCACTCTTGATGTAGGTCGAGAGCCGTCCGTATTTCTTGATGCTCGTCGTGCTCTTGGCGATACCGTCCGCTCGTCGTTCGCGGTTTCGTGCCCGGACATAGTTCTTCCGGTCCTCGTTCGACCGCTCGACTTGCGCATCCGTGATGCCTTCACTGAGGACAGGCACATTCTTCGGTCGGCTCCGCTCGTAGACCTTCAGTCCGTTATCGTAGCGGATCCAGTACGACTTCTTCGTCTTCTTCTTGTCTTCCGTCAGTAGCGAGGCAAGGACGGAATAGTAGCTGTCGTATTTATCCGCACGGTAGTCGAGCGTCTGGCGATGCGTATACTTCCCTGCTGGTAGCAGTTTCGGTTTAATGCCAGCTCGTCTGCAGATCGTGTCGATTGCCTTCCGTGTCGTCGTACCCTTCTTGAAATAGAAGTCGTCCTTGTTCTTGACGAGATAGAGCAGCGGGTCATACGCGGTGATGTTGATCACGCGGTCCTTCCGCTTGATGACGAAGATGTGACCGAAAAACCACAGTCGTTTTCCTTGCCGGACGGAGATATGTGCCCCATCCAGTTCCGGTAACCCGGACACGCGCATCAAGTCGAGGGACAGTTTGACCGCCGCTTGCGAGACGCTGTCCTCGAGCTTGATCGGGATGATGACGGATTCACTGACGTCATACTTGGAATCGATGTAGACGCGGAGATCAGCCATAATACAACACCATCCCCGGATAGAGTCGGTTCGGGTTCTTGCCGATCGTCTTCTTGTTACGGGAGTAGAGTGTCCGCCAATTGACCTTCAGGCGTTGAGCGATTACCGTCAGTGAATCATTCCGCTTGACGACGTACTTCTTCGGTTTCGAACTTTTCTTCGTCGTTTTCTTCTTCGTGGATTTGCCACGCTTCGACGAGCCTTTTCCTTTTTTCTTCAGCTTGCTGACTTTCGGGTACGCGTATTCCTCGAAACTGATTTCGAACTCGAGATCAGCTTGTTTGGCCGATCGTCCGAGCTTCGGTTTATCCTGCCAGGAACGATAGGAAAGGATGCGACAGCGCATCGTCTGCTTCGTGTCCGTGATGGCGAGGGTCACGACCTCTTGTTTTCCTTTGATGCGACGTAACGATGCATCTAACGTCCGTGGCAGTACGAAAGCGCCCGTCTGATACGTCCGCTTCGTTCCCGGAAAATGACTTGCTAGAGAAAATGTCCGGAGCCCGGTCGCCGTGATGAAGGAATACGTCTTTCCGCGGATCCCGTCGTGCGATTCCGTCTTCTTGTCTCCCCCGGATAACCCAAGACCCGGAGGCGTGACAGGGAACGTGAGTGTTCCTTTACTATGCTTGATCGTAATCAATCCAACATCGCCTCCAAGTTATGTGTCGGTAGGTTCCGGTTTAGTTCTTCCATCTTGTCTGCGATGAACGCCATAAACTGCAAGCCCATTTGCTCGAGCTTCGCTGGATCATCGCTTAAAGTACCTAAATCTTCTGGACGGATATGCACGTTGAAGACGTTCTGCTCTTGCGTATTCTGCGACTGGTTGACTTGATTCGTGATGCGTTTGCCCGTCGCGGACGGTAATGCCTGTCTAGATTGCGTTTTGAATGGCGCCACTATACCTTGGCTAACAACGGTCTGTGCCATTCGTTGGAGAGCAGGGATACGTTGTTTCATCCCTTCCTCATGACCACGCACTGTGTCCGCTCCGATTGGAATGATTTTCTTCGCGGGTGAGTTGACGCCAAGTCCTTTCTTCATCCAACTAGGGATCATCGTTGTCAATTCAGACACCTTATCTGAAACCCAAGTGAATCCACTTCCCATACCATCTACTAGTCCGCGGACGATACTTTTACCGATAGAACTTAAATCAATGCCTTTGAAGAACTGGACTGCGTCATCCCATCCCGATTTAACGGCGCTAGAAACTGCCTTCATAGCATTTTTGACTGTTTCACCAAAGCTGCCAAAGACTTTACTCATTGTTTCTTTGATGACGTCTGAAGTTGTCCGGAAGATGTTCCGAATCGTCGACCACGTCGTTTCGATTAGTTTTCCAGCAGTTCGCATGACAGTGGTGATGATCGTCGAAACTAAATTAAAGCCGGTCTTCACGGCTGACCAAATGAGTGTGACAGCACTTTTAACGATGGAGACATAGGCTTTAAACATGTTCCCGATGAATCCCCGAGTCGCTGATAGGATATTCGAGATGTTTGATTTTATGAAATTGAATCCAATCGACACCTTGTTTTTAATGCTGGCAACACCACCAGAGAAGAATGCTTTGATTGCTCCCCAGAATCCGGAGATGATTCCTCTCCCACCTGTCGCTAACAAGCGGAATCCACCGAGAACCCGTCCGACGAGTAATAAGTTGACATAGTTCCAAATGAACTGGATTGCGCCGAAGAACGCTTGTTTGACACCTTCCCACATCTTCTTGAAGTCACCTGTAAAGAGACCGGAGAAAATCTTCACGACCCCGAGAATGACGTTCAATGCACCTTGGAAGACGCCTTTGATGTTGCTCCAGATGCCTTTGATGATGAAAAGTACTGCCGGCATGATGAACTGAATGACACTCCAGATGCCTTGGAAGACGTTTTTGACCGCTTGCATCAGTTGCGCTCCGTCACTCTGCCAGAAGGCGCGGATCTTCGAAAAGACGGATTTCGCTAGGTTGACGATAGCGGTAAATGTGCTCGACAAGACCGATCTGACTTTTCCTGTAATGGTGAAAATCTGTAGAATTACTGCCGGGCTAAGACCTAATCGATTCAATATACTTGCCGACGCCCCGTTATTTCCAACCAACGACGCAAAGACACCTTTGACTAAGGTGCCAAACTGTTTGAATTTTTCCTCGACGGTCTTCGCTGCATCTTTCAGGAACAAAATCTTATCGCGGAAGGCGTCAATCTGTTCATGATTGAAGTTTGCGCTGATCATGATTTTCCGCGCCTTGACGAAGTCTCCTGACAGCATGGCTTTCAAGCCTTGCAATCCACCCCTGAACTTGTCAGAATACGTCCAGGCTGCCTTAAATCCTCCAACGAGTAATGCGATGGTGCCGACGACCGCTCCAATTGCAATGGCGACTGGTGCGATGAACGGTGCCATGAGCGCGAATCCTTCAATCATCATCGGGAGTAACCCGACAAGGATTGCAATCCCTCCACCTAGTATTAAGACTCCTGCTAGAATGGCAGCACTCGTAGCAATCATCGTCTTCATCGGTTGTGGCAGTTGATTGAATGCATTAACAAGACTCGTGATGACTGTCGCCGCGGATCGAATCGGACCTTTCAGCCCATCCCCGAGCGCGATTTGAGCGGATTCCGCCGCACCCGTCATCTCTTCTAACGCACCTTTCAAGTTATCCTTCATCTTGTCTGCTGCTTCTTTCGATGCTCCGGCACTGTTCTCTAACGACTTCATCATCTTGTCGATTTCGCTCGGTCCAGCTCGCATCAGGGTCAGAAATCCGGAAGCGGCTTCAGTACCAACCAATTGAGCCAATGCCGCCAGTTGCTGCGCATTGGTCATGCCTTCAAAAGAGCTCTTCAGATTTTTGATCAATCCAGAGATACCGACAAACTTTCCTGACGCATCCGTAATGTTGATACCAAGTGTCGCCATCATCTTGCCAGTCTCTTCCGATGGTTTCAGCAACGCAAGAAGCCCTCCGCGTAATGTTGTACCAGCTTGTTCACCTTTCATTCCTGCATTGGTTAAGAGACCAATTGACGCCGCCGTCTCTTCGATACTGACACCTAAAGCCGCAGCAGGTGGTCCTGCATATTTCAGAGCGTACTGCATGTCTGTGATATCAGCAGCCGTTCGATTCGCTGTCTCCGCTAGGATATCGGATACTCGACTTGCTTCCGATGCTCTCATGCTCCAAACATTGAGCGCGGAAGCTACGACTTCAGCTGTTTGGGCCATGTCCGCACCTGATGCTTCTGACGCACTGATGACTCCTGGCATCGCAGAAAGGATCTCTTTCGTCGTCATCCCGAGCGCGGCTAGCGATTCTTGTCCAGCTGCTACCTCTGTCGCACTTTTCGAAGTAGCCGCACCAAGATCGAGCGCGGATTGTCTCAGACGATCGAGTTCACCACTCGATGCACCCGCAATGGCACCAACACGACTCATCTGTGCGTCAAAATCGACTCCAGTCTTCACTGCCATACCTAATCCAGTGGCGACGCTTAATCCCATGAGTGAGGCAGCGCCACCGACTGCAGTCAATGATCCGGATGCTCCTTGCAAGCGTTCGAATGTCGTTTGTGTCTGTCTCGCATCCTCTTGCATGTTGCGCATCGAGCGGCTGACGCGTCCAGAGACCTCCGTGAACATATCACGCAGGATGATGGATGCCGTTAACGTCTGATTACTTGCCATTCATCATTCCTCCCGTTCTTCCTCTTCCGCGTCGATGACGATCTGTTCGGATGCCATCAAGAATAGCTTCACGTTGTAGGGTGCATTCCAGAAATCTTCCGGTCTGACTTGCTTCCGTTGCCAAAGGACATGCGCCCAGCGGAGTTCTGCATCTTCACCTTCGAGGATGCTTGCCTTTACTTTCCCATCGCACCATCTGGCTCATCGAGTCCGGATAAGGCGATGACTTCCCGTGAAGCGTCCGCGAGACTGACTGTTCCGAACAGTTTCGGGATGATCAATTCAGGGAGCGGAACCGGTAGTCCGAGCTTCGATGCGAGTTCCGGACTCCGGAATGACATTGGCGTTCGACGTGAATCGAGTGCCTTGTCGACGATCAAGCTATTGTATTTCAGTTCATCAAGTTCTTCCGTGATTTGACCACGTGGACCATGTTTCTTTTTGATGGCTTCTTTCCGGATTTTGCTTTCTTCATCCGCGTTGAGGGCAGTAATCGGAATCTCGAACCATTTTCCGTCAATCGACATCATCTTGACGCTTCCTGCGCGGCGATTCGTGATGTCGATGTCCATCAAGTCGGACAAGGAGACGTATTGCTTCTCCTGTACCACCTCGTCCTGTGAT
>NZ_WBYY01000105.1:0-11041 GCF_048985645.1 Exiguobacterium sp. A1_3_1
TACAATATCTGTTTATTAGTAGTCGTGATGAAATCGTGTCTGCTATGATATGAGTGAAGAAAAAGGAGTGAGATGACGTGATTCAATTATTCAAAGCACTTCCGGAAGTGACAATGCCTTCTTATGGAAATGATGCTTTTTCCATCCATCAATCGAATCAACCGATTGGACTTTCGATAGAGACGCTTGTTCCGGGTGAGCGAATCGAAGAAGTGTTACTCGTTGCCTCTGGTGAAATCCGTACTGGTCAAACCGGGAGAGAATGGTTACAGTTCACGTTCAATTCGCCCGCTGGATCTTGTAAGGGAAAACAGTGGATCAATCAAGGAACGGCAGAAGAAGCACTTCGTCCATATCTCGAAACACGAATCGTTCGGGTCGAGGCGAAGGTAGAGGAATATCCGCCGCAATCCGGAAACAAGTCATTGACCGTTCAGCGCGTCACTCCGATTCATGATGCCTCACCGACGCAGTTCTTGCCGCAATTACCGGCAGATGAATCCCTTGAAACGTATCGTGATCAGTTGTTTGGACTAATCGATCAACTTGATTCTCCTTACCAAGAAATCGCACTATCGATTCTGCGACAGTACTGGGCGGATTTTTCAACACGACCGGCTGCTCTGTTTCATCACCATGCCTATATCGGTGGGTTGCTGAAACATACTGCTTGTATGATGACGATTGGTCGAGGAATCTGTGATAGTGAACAACCATACTTGACGCTACTCAAATGTATTCAAGAAGCAGAAGCCGATCATAAAAATGAACTCTTCCAAGCAGCTGAACGAGAGATACGTCAATTTTCTTGGGATGACAGTTTTGATGCCCTCTATCAAGCGGCAAAAGGGATTGCTCTGTTAGATCAACGACCGAATCCGAATGAGTTGTTGCTCGGTATTTTATTGCACGACATCGGAAAGCTATGGGAGTATACGCATGCGGGTGCATCGACAGATCGTTTTTCAAGACTGTTGCACGTAACAGAGGAAGAGGAAGAACTGGCAGGTATTGCGCTTGATCCGGACGGTGTATTGATGGGTCATATGCCATATGGTTGTTTTGTTCTTGAACAAACACTTCGAGAAGAAGATATCCGATTACCGCGTGCTGTTTATCACCGTCTCATGCATATGGTATTATCACACCATGGTAAACGCGAGTGGGGATCAAGTGTTACGCCGCAAACGACAGATGCTTGGTATCTTCATGCGATTGATCTACTCGATGCACGAAAAGAAAAATGGCGTCAGCAACAAGGACGCTAAGGAGTGAAATCATGCAAGACAAAATACGTACGACTGTCATCACTGGTTTTTTAGGTGCCGGTAAAACTACGCTACTCAATCATCTCGTTTCTCAACCGACAGAAAAATTTGCCTTGCTCGTCAATGAAGTAGGTTCTGTTCATATTGATGAAGCATTGATTGAACGAAGTGACGAAGAGATGATCGAATTGACGAATGGCTGCATTTGTTGTTCGATTCGCGGCGATTTACGGGATGCGTTGCTACGGATCGCAAAACGCCGTCGAGATGGGGAGTTATCGTTTGATCGATTATTGATTGAGACGACAGGCGTTGCGGATCCAGGACCGATTCTACAGACATTCTACTTTGAGCCGGCTGTTGAACAGTCCTATCAGATTTCAAGTGTTGTCACAGTCATCGATGCGTACCACTTGGAACGTCAACTGACGTTCCAAGAAAATGTGAAACAAATCGGCTTTGCTGACGTCCTGATCTTGAATAAAATGGATTTGATTGACGTGTCAAAGCGCGAAACGTTGTCCGCTTTACTGCGCGAACGAAATCCTTCTGCAGCTATCATTGAAACGGAACAGGCTCAACTTGAATCGGACCGACTGTTTGAAACGTTCCATTTTCCAAAAGAAGAGCAAGTACGACTCAGTCAACAAACGGATCAGATTCATCAGTCGGTTGAGGATTTCACGGCATTGACGATTGTCGAGGAACGACCCTTGAACCGAAATCGATTCGGAATGGTCCTACGTGAGGTGTTAGAAGCGTATGCGGAAGATCTCTATCGCTATAAAGGAATCATTCATTTTGCAGATACGGATCGAAAGGTCATTTTACAAGGTACTGGCATGATTTACGGCACAGCAATCAGAGAACCATTTAGCGAACAACCAAAGACGACGCTCGTCTTCATTGGGAAAGGGCTAGATGAACAAGCGATACGAAAAGGAATCGAGGCGGCAATTGAACATGGTTGAACTTTATTTTGACGGTACGGTCCGTCCTTCAAATGATGAAGCGGCGGTTGGGCTTTTCAGTAAAAATTCCGAGGGAGAAGTCACGGAAAAAATGTATCAAATTCAAGCGATCAATAATCATGAAGCAGAATTTATTGCTTTTGCGAAAGCCGTCGATTGGGCGCACGAACTGATTGCACAAGGCGAGAGCGTCATTTCGTTTCGGACGGATTCAGAAGCGGTTGCACTCGCAGTCGAACGCGAATTCGTCAAGAACAAACGAACACAGACGATCTTTGATCCTGCCTTTGCGCGTTATCAACTCTTACCACTCGCTTTCGTGAAGTGGATTCCACGGTCGGAGAACAAAGCAGATCGTGTCGCACGAGAAGCGTTACGATTATACGAAGCATGATTGACGACAAACACCCCTATCCTCACGGTAGGGGTGTTTGTTCATGTTCGATGCGCTCGATCAGAATTTGGTCGACGCGTCGTCCGTCTAAATCAACGACTTCAAACCGGTACGGTCCAATTTCGACAGTACTTCCACGGGAGGGTACATCACCTAACGTATATAGAATCAAACCAGCAACCGTATGATAGGCGTTCAACTGTTCACCGGGTAAGACTTCTGTATAACCGAGCGTCCGCTTTAAATCATCAATGTGCAATAGACCATCCGCGAGGAAGGAGCCATCCTTTCGCATGACGAGTTCCGGTTCTTCCTCGACGCTTGAAATTTCGCCAACGAATGCTTCGAGGATGTCGAATAAGGTGATCATGCCGAGGAAACCACCGTATTCATCAAGAACAAAGGCGATGGATACCGTCTCTTTGCGCATCCGTTCAAGCAAGACGGTTGCTTTTAATTGACGGGGAACGATCAGTGGTGATTGAATCAGTCGTTCAAGTTCTTGAACAGGTCGTTCCGTTGATAGCACCTCTTTCGCATCGATGAAACCGACAAAGTGATCCAAGTCACCATGACCAACCGGTAAGTTTCGATGTCGTGCTTGCCGGAGCTCTTGTAAGATCGTGTCGGAGTCATCCGCTAAGTCAATCCATTCGGTAACGGTACGCGGCTCCATCAGTTCGTACGCGTACAAATCATGAAAATCAAACACACGAGAGACTTGCTCCGCTTCTGATCGATTGAAGGTGCCCTCTTGCGTACCACGAATCAGTAATTGCCGGACTTCGTCTTCCGTCTCGTCTTCTGTTTGCAGGCGATCCAGACCAATCAAACGGAAGATGGAACTCGTGGACTTACTTAGAACCCAAATGAATGGTCGAAGCACAATCGAGAAAAAACGCATCGGTGGGGCAAGCCACATCGTGACCCGTTCTGGACTGACAAGGGCGATACGCTTAGGAACGAGTTCACCGATGACGAGCGAAATATAGGTGATGATCGTTACGACGAGAATATAACCGATCGTACTGGCATAAGGGGCGAGCCACGCGAATTGAGCAAGCCACTTGATGACCGGTCCTGAGAGAGCAGCACCACCAAAGGCACCATTGACGATTCCGATTAACGTGATGCCGACTTGAACAGTCGATAACAGATCGGTTGGTCGATCGAGTAACTCTAATGCAACATGGGCTGACTTTTTGCCATCATTCGCTGCTTTCTCTAATTTGGACCGTTTTGAGGAAAGCAAAGCGAGTTCAGTCATCGCAAAAATACCGTTTGCTAGAATCAAAAGCAGTACAATCGTTAAGTTAATCAACCACATGAAATCTTCACTCCTTTTTCGATAATAAACTATTCCCCAAAACTGTCTCTCTCATTCCCATTCTGTCTACTTTTGCGTTAAACTAAAAGAGAAATAATCAAAAGGGGGAATTTGTTTATGGAATACCGTGTAGAACGTGACACGATGGGGGAAATTCGTGTACCAGAAGCGCAGGAATGGGGCGCACAAACACAACGTAGTCTAGAAAACTTTAAGATCGGAACGGAAAAAATGCCGATTGAAGTCATTCGTGCCTTTGCAGTCCTGAAAAAAGGAGCGGCGCTTGCGAACCGCGACTTAGGCGTGCTTGAGGCAGAAAAAGCAGGTGTCATCGCTGAAGTATGTGACGAGATCATCGCGGGGAAATTCGATGATGAGTTTCCGCTTGTCGTTTGGCAAACGGGTTCAGGTACACAGTCAAATATGAACGTCAACGAAGTGATCGCTCGGGTCGCGACACGCAAGTTGAAAGAACAAGGCAGTGAGACGACGATTCATCCGAATGATGACGTCAACAAATCACAAAGTTCAAATGATACATATCCGACAGCGATGCATTTAGCGGCGAAGACAGTCTTGCTGGAATCACTATTCCCAGCAATCGATGCGTTGCATGCGACACTTGACGAAAAAGCGAACGCGTTTGCGGATATCGTCAAGATTGGACGGACACACTTGCAAGATGCTACACCGATCACACTCGGTCAAGAAATCAGCGGTTGGGTCCGGATGCTTGCACTTTCGAAGCAGATGATCGAACGGACGCTTGATCCGTTAACAGAATTAGCAATCGGAGGTACGGCTGTTGGAACGGGCATCAACGCACATCCTGAGTTCGGTGATTTGGCTGCGCAAAAGATGAGCGAGGAGACGGGATATGAATTCACGAGCGCAGAAAACAAATTCCACGCCCTAACGAGCCACGATCAACTCGTCTTTACACATGGAGCGGTCAAAGCGTTAGCGATGGACGCGATGAAGATCGCAAACGACGTTCGCTGGCTCGCATCAGGTCCACGAGCAGGGATCGGCGAAATCACGATTCCAGAAAATGAGCCGGGAAGCTCAATCATGCCGGGGAAAGTCAATCCGACTCAAAGTGAAGCGTTGACGATGGTCGCAGCGCAAGTCCTTGGAAACGATGCGACGATTGGTTTTGCTGCAAGTCAAGGAAACTTCGAACTAAACGTCTTCAAGCCGGTCATCATGTATAACTTCATACAATCGGTTCGTTTACTGACAGATGCCTTGCATTCGTTCAATGACCACTGCGCAATCGGAATCGAACCAGAACAGTCCGTCATCGCTGAGAACGTCGAACGTTCGTTGATGCTTGTCACTGCACTCAACCCGCATATCGGATATGAGAATGCGGCGAAAATTGCAAAGGCAGCGCATCAGTCAGGTTCGACATTAAAAGAAGCAGCACTTGCGACTGGTTTATTAACAGAAGAACAATATGATCAATGGATCGTACCAGCAGATATGGTCCGTCCGAACTTAAAAGCGTGAATTGAAAAAGCGGGGGATTTCCCTCGCTTTCTCTTTATCCGAGGATTGTTCTTCGGATGTATAGAAAGAGAGGGGATTGGATGGAACGAAGTCGAAAACGAATAGAAAAACAACTGCAACAGACGATCATCATGGTCGAGACGTTACTTCGGATGCCGGCCGTGCCACGAACAGAACTACTCGCATTGGCAAGCTGGCTTGAAGGACTCGGGAGAGAGGAACTGTTCAGAGGACTTGCCGATCAAGTGAGTCGGGAAAAAGCGATGTGGGAACAAATGAATGCGGTCATCACGCAGCCAATCGTTAAAGAATTACTGCAGCCAATCGTCGATCAGTTGTCGGACCGTTCACGCGCCAACCGGATTCGAAAAGAATTGGTCGTCACTGTGACAAGACGTTTTCTTGAGAATATCAAATGGAAAAAATCGCTCGAACAGGAGCGCTATATGTCACGATTCTTCAGTTCGGTGGAAGACACGTTGTCGATATCACATGATATTGCTATGGATGCCGTCATTATCGACCATTCATCTATCGTGGAATCATTGGAGTTGTTCCAAAAACTGATCAAACAAATGGAGTCAGCATTCGTTCCCGTCATCATCGTAGGTCCAAACCGGTCTGATATTCGTCAAGTCAGCTATGAGATGGGAGCCGATGACTACTGGGATGAGACAGTGACGAATGAAGAACGACATGTTCGTCTAGCGAGACTATTACGAAAATTAAGGGTCGTATCTTCGACGATCTTGGTCGATGAACTGACGGGAGCTTATAACCGGAAATACCTCCAAAATGCCTTTGATCGTCGCGTAGCACGTCTCGAACGTGAACAGCGGACATTTGGGTTAGCGATTTTTGATATCGATCATTTTAAGAGGATCAATGATTTACATGGACATCCAACGGGGGATTTGGTCCTCTCCGAACTAGCTACCATCGTTCAACAAGCCGCTCGTCTCGATGATGAATTCATTCGTTTCGGTGGTGAGGAATTCATCTTATTGTTTTCAGCAGAAACAGTACCGCAAGCCGTTGCGAGTATGAATAAAATTCGCGAGCGTGTCGAGCGCCATATTTTTGCGAACGGATTAAAAGTAACGGTTTCGATTGGTCTCTCCTTTGCTTTTGATCTCCTCACATCCCTGGCGCAAGCAACAGCAGAGGCAGATGAAGCTCTGTATCAAGCGAAACGTAATGGTCGTAATCAAGTGGTGTCCTATTCGACAGCGATATCGATCGAAAAAATACCAGTCTATATCCGTGTCGAGGAAGGATTCCTTAAACAGGTACATACGCTTGATATGCCGGGTCATCCGAAATACCATATTGAGGTGATTCCGCTAGATGATCAACGGACGTCGCCAATACAATTGGCGATTCTTTCACTCGATCAGTTAGCAAGCGAGAACTTTGTACGATTAGAGGAGTGGAGACAACAACGGGAATCGATCATTGATGCTTTGGTCGTGACGGATCAAGAAGACGATCGTTTAGCCAATGCGCTATCATGCGGTGCGACAGACTATATCATGACCTCACAGATCGATTCTGATATGGAGGAATGGATTGCTGAATGGATCATGCAAATTCCTTAAAAAAACAGCCACATTCGTCCATCATACGGAGCAATGTGGCTGTTTTTTAGTTACTGATCATATCGACGAATGATGAACGGATAATCGTTTCCCTCGACCGCATCATAATGTGTTTCGGAAGTAATCTGAAATGAAGATGGGATTTCGGGATAATGTACATCTCCAGAAAGAACCGTATCAATTTCAGTGACATACAGGCGGCGAGCAAGAGGAAGCGTTTGAGCAAACAACTCTCCACCACCAATCAAAAAGACTTCTTCTTCTGAATCGACGTATGGTTGCAAAGCAGATAGATCATGCCATACCGTTACACCTTCGGCTGCAAACGTCTGATCGCGCGTAATGACGATGTTCTCTCGACCGGGCAACGGTCGTCCGATGGATTCGAACGTCTTTCGTCCCATGATGATCGGTTTGCCAATCGTCGTACGCTTGAAGTGAGCTAAATCAGCTGGAAGGTGCCAAGGCATCGCATTGTCACGACCGATGACATGATTTTTTGTAAACGCTACGATATGTGTGATCATACGGCTACCACACCTTTAATGTGCGGATCAGGATCATAGCCTTCAATGATGATGTCTTCGAAGCGGAAGTCTTCAATACGATCGACTGTTCGAGCGAAGCGCAGCGTCGGTAATTTTTTCGGGGTACGCGTCAACTGAAGATTAACTTGTTCAATATGATTTGAATAGATATGAGCGTCACCGAGCGTATGAACGAAGTCACCAACCTCAAGTCCACACACATGAGCAATCATATGTGTCAGTAACGCATAAGATGCAATATTAAATGGTACGCCTAGGAAAACATCAGCTGAACGTTGATACAATTGGCATGATAGTTTTCCGTCAGCGACATAAAATTGGAACAAGAGATGACAAGGTGGTAAAGCCATCTCATCGACTTGTCCAGGATTCCAAGCACTGACGATCAAACGACGAGAATCCGGATTCGTCTTAATCTGTTCAATGACTTGTGCTAGCTGATCGACCGTCGTGCCATCTGGACGTGGAAAAGAGCGCCATTGTGCCCCGTAAACAGGACCTAGATCTCCGTTCTCATCGGCCCATTCGTTCCAAATCCGCACACCATTTTCCTGTAGATAACGAATATTCGTATCACCCGAGATGAACCAAATCAACTCATGGATGATCGACTTCATATGTAACTTTTTCGTCGTAATGAGAGGAAAACCATCTTGAAGGGAGAAGCGCATTTGGTGACCAAACACGCTGAGTGTTCCCGTTCCCGTCCGGTCTTCCTTTTTTGTTCCGTGTTCCAAAATGTGTTCGCAAAGTGCATGATATTGTTCCATCGGATGACATCTCCTTTTCGAAAAATCCAAATTTCATTGTACCATAAATTAAGATTTTGAGGATGTCGGTAAATGTCTTGCGAATAGATAACGGAATAAGCCAAAGAGCGGAATCACGTCTTGCCACTCTAGTGATTGTGCATTCCGAACACGAATGCGCCGGAGCAGATAGACTTGCAGAATGTAGAATAATAACAAATCGACGGTCATCGTTCGAACGAATTGATTGGTCTCAAAGTAGATGCGGAATATACTCCAATCAGACCGAGCAAGAGCAATCCAAAGCAATAATGTCGTCACGACGCTAAGTAAGGCGACGACGGTAGGAATCCACCCGCGACGACGAAAAGGAAGAAACGTTTTCCTTGGAATAGCGAGGGCGACATAAGGCATCAACACGAAGGCACCTAAGAAGAACGATCCAATACTTGCGACGAGCGGTCCGGGGCGCATGAATCGTTTCTCATCTAGAAATAGTAAAAAGAAAGCGAACGGATAAATGCCGAGTAAGGCAAATAAACTTAACGCGGATGTATCAAATTGACTTTGGTCGAAACGTAAAAACGACATCAAGAAACCTTCTGGAAAGACACGATTATTTCCAAATAATAAGATGAAGACAATAGCAATCGCCCAGACAAGGAAGAGCAAATATCGACGATACATTTGTCCACACTCCTTTCTCATACCTTTCTTTCCCATCATCTTGGATGTAGTAAACACTTGTATTTCATATTTCATGATATCAAATATGTTAAGGTTCTTGCTTGAGCACCTCTCATGGACATGTTAAGATGACGTTGTGATAATTGAAAGCGCTTTTACAAATTGATGCAATCGTTTGCTCAATATGTAGCACGTTACGTACATAAAAGAGGAGAGTGTTGAGGATGGAACGTAAATGGTGGCATGATAGTGTCGTTTATCAAATTTACCCACGTAGTTATAATGATTCGAATGGGGATGGAATCGGTGACTTGAACGGAATCATCGAAAAGTTGGATTATTTGAAGACACTTGGTATCGACGTCATTTGGCTAAGTCCTGTCTATGATTCACCGAATGACGATAATGGCTATGATATCCGTGATTATGAAGCCATCATGAAGGAATTCGGGACGATGGATGATTTTGATCGTCTTCTAGATGAGGCACATGCACGAGATATCAAAATCGTCATGGACCTCGTCATCAATCATTCGTCAGATGAACATCAGTGGTTCGCGGAGTCGCGTCAAAGCAAGGACAATCCATATCGGGATTATTATATGTGGCGCCCGGCAAATTCAGACGGTTCGCTACCAAACAACTGGGGATCGATTTTCTCTGGACCTGCCTGGGAATATGATGAAACAACGAATGAGTATTACTTACACTTATTCTCGAAGAAGCAGCCTGACTTGAACTGGGAAAATGAGCAGATGCGTCATGATGTGTACGGGATGATTCGTCGGTGGTTGGATCGAGGGATTGATGGTTTCCGAATGGATGTCATCAACTTGATTTCGAAGACACCTGGCTTACCAGATGCGACGGTCCATCCAGGAGCACTGTATGGAGATGGTGGAGAACATTATATCAACGGACCGCGTGTCCATGAGTTTTTACACGAGATGAACGAAGCCTCCTTCGGTAAATACGATGTCCTGACAGTCGGTGAGATGCCAGGAGCGACGACGGATGATGCCATTCTTTACACGGATCCGGCACGTAAAGAGGTCAACATGGTCTTTACGTTCGAACATATGGATCTCGATTCAGGTCCGAATGGGAAATGGGACGTCATTCCGTTTGATTTACTTAAACTCAAGCAAAACTTCACCAAATGGCAGACGGCCTTACATGAGACGGGCTGGAACTCGCTCTATTGGAACAACCACGATCAACCCCGTGTCGTTAGTCGATTCGGAAATGACACGACGTACCGCGTCGAGTCAGCTAAAATGCTTGCTACATTATTGCATTTGTTAAAAGGGACGCCATATATCTATCAAGGCGAGGAAATCGGTATGACGAACGTCGCTTTTGAAGACATTGCAGACTATGAAGATATCGAAATTCGGAACATGTGGAAAGAACGTACGGAACAAGGAGCATCACCGGCTGAACTACTACGTTCCATCCATGTCAAAGGACGTGACAATGCGCGGACACCGATGCAGTGGGATGCGTCGGAGAACGCTGGTTTCTCAACGGGAACACCATGGTTGAAGGTCAATCCGAACTATCCGGAAATCAACGTCGAACAGGCGCTTGCAGATGAGCAATCCATCTTTTATTACTATCAACAGTTGATTCGTCTACGACATGACCATGAGCTCGTCGTCTATGGTCGCTATCAACTCTTACTCGAAGATCATCCAGAAGTTTACGCCTACTCACGAACGCTTGAAGGGGAGACATGGTATGTCTACTGTTCGTTTGCGGATCATGATGTGAATATTCCGTCTACGCATGATACGTCAGATCGGGTCATCGGAAACTATGAAGAGTCCGTCATTACCGACGAACTCACACTTCGACCTTATGAGGCAGTCGTCTTCCGTACGTTTGAAGGTTGATTCATCTAGCCATAAAACAGAGGGCTGACTCAAAAAAAGAATGACGCGTCTTTTCACGCCCCTTTCTCAGGCGAGACACTAAGCCCGCTTTC
>NZ_WBYY01000106.1:0-11002 GCF_048985645.1 Exiguobacterium sp. A1_3_1
CATTTAAGCAGGAAAACAGGCTTGTGTCTCGCCTGAGGAAAGGGCGTGAAAAGACGCGTCATTCTTTTTTGAGTCAGTCCCTTTTTCATTTCATCAATCCGTTTGTAAATCCGAAGCAGTTTCGCCTTTTTTCGAGAGAACGTTCAAGACGACGACGAAGAGTACGAATGTGACAAGAGCTCCGATGAAACCGAAGACCGAAGACTCCGTGAAACCGATGACTAAATAACCTACTGCCGCAGTGACGGCACCGACTAGCGCATACGGTAACTGTGTCGTAACGTGATCGATATGATGGGATCCAGCCCCTGTCGAACTGAGGATCGTCGTATCGGAAATCGGTGAACAATGGTCACCGAAGACAGATCCAGCAAGAACAGCAGCAAGCGTCGGTAATAAGAGTGAGGCATCGACAGCCATGACGAGATCCGCACCGATTGGCAACATGATCCCGAATGTGCCCCAACTTGTTCCTGTCGAGAATGCCATCAAGCCGGCAATCAAGAATAATAAGAACGGCAAGTACGAAGCAGAAATCGAGTTGCTGATGAAGCTTGCGAGATAATCGCCTGTTTTCATATCACCAATAACAGCGATGATCGTCCAAGCAAATAATAGAATCACGACTGCTGGCCACATCGAACGCATACCAGCGACGATGCTTGCACGGTAATCGCGACCCGGAATTTTTCGTCCGATCAGCATCAAGAAAGCGACGATTAAACTGATGACGACACCTGCGACAAGTGAGCGTGTGACGTCTGTTGCCTCAAATGCTCCAATTAAAGTAAACGGACGGTTGTCGGCTGCAAGTGCCTGAGCACCTGTCCCGAGTAACGCACTGATCGTAGCAATGACGAGAACGACGATCGGAACGACGAGATCCCGGACTTTTCCGTTCGTATGTTCGTTGACCTCTTTTGCCATCCCCATCGGTGTTCCTTTTGACGCATCAAAAAGTTCACCATTCGCAGCGCGGCGTTCATGCTGTTTCATCGGTCCGACAGAGACGCCAGAGTAAGCGATGTAAAGTGTTAAAAGTAACGCGAAAATCGCATAGAAGTTCATTGGAACGATCATCATGAAAGCACTAAACGCTGAGTAATCCGTAATCGAGTGCGTCGTTAAGATACCGGCGATGATGGAAATGATGAATGCGCCCCAACTCGAAAGCGGACTGATGACACAAACAGGCGCAGCTGTTGAGTCAATCAAATAGGCAAGCTTCGCACGTGAGACACCACGGCGATCCGTTAGCGGACGACTGACATTGCCGACAGCGAGACTGTTGAAGTAATCATCGATGAAAATCAAGATACCGAGACCGAAGGCGACTAAGCGTGCACCACGCGCTGTCTTGACGTGTGTAGAAGCCCATTCACCGAAGGCGCGAGCGCCACCAGATGTTTGAATTAATGTGGAAAGGACACCGAGCAATAACAAGAAAACAAGTAATAAAACGTTCCACTCGTTCAAGGCACCATCCGCCCAAAAGAGGCTAAAGATATTCTTGCCGAGATAGGTTACCGTATCGATCGGGTTAAAACGGTGAAGTAACAGGGCACCGACGAGAATGCCGACACCTAACGAAAGAACGACCTTTCGGGTAAAGATGGCTAATAAGATAGCTAGTAAAGCAGGTACAAGGGCAATAATGGAATCTGAATAGTTGACCATGAAGAATATCCTCCTCTTTAAAAATGGCTTAAAGATGAGACCCCGCGGCACAAAAAAAGCAAGGGCACCGGCAACAAAGCCGACACCCTCGCTGGATGCGTCTTTCTTAGCCGAATTGGAGCGCTCCATACAACTGTTATGTATGGCAATCGATCGGGTATTTCCCGAATCGACCAACGACGGCATGCTCGACGCATACTGTCATTTCGGCGATGTCACCTTTCCTGTAGTCGTCTTCGTTGTCATCCTCGGACCAAGTACTGATTGAAATCGCGCCTCTACCTCATCGATAGAATAGTCATATTCTGTTCTTATGGACACTTTATCACGTATTTCAAAAAAGATTCAACCATATATTCTGATAATTTAAGACGAAGTTGCTCATTCGGCAAAATGTTGAATGAGCTGTTTCATCAAATAGGCTTGGTTTTCTTCGAATTGTTTTTTTCGATGACCGTTCGCGCCAGATGGATGGGGGAAGTTGGAAAGAAGCTGATGCTGTTCGATTCGTCCATCCTGAATCAATCCACGGACTTGCGTCTCGACGACCCGACCGAGTGGAATTAATAACGCTGGTTTTTGTAACTGATTGATCTCAGCGACGAAGTGTTCTTCCGCGTAGTGCCTCAATAAAGGACTGCGATTGATCTTCGGTTGATGACCCGAGTAATTCTTTTCGCGATAAAAGACGGGTTGCTTTAACAGCGACGTCGGATGTAACAATTCCTGGTGTTGATGAAATAAGCTAGCTGTTGTCTCGATTCCGAGCAATGCTGGAAGCTCGAGTGTATCAAGCATCTGGACGAGGTTACGTCGCATCGTTCCGGCAAAACTGGCTGCATATTTGACGATGCGTGCCGTCCCTTCTAGTGAAGCCCCATGATGGAGGGCATCCGTTGCTTCTTCGAAAGCGATTCGCATCTGTTCAAAACCTGGTGTGATCCCGATGATGACGACTTTTGCTTCAGTATTGACATATTCGCCAATCGGAGAGTAATAGACGGTCAGCTCGTTCTCCTGTTGCAATAAAAAATCGTCCGTCCATAATTCATCACGTCGTAACGTACGATCATCAGGTAAGCTACGAATGGCTTGTTCAAATATAGTTAATGAATTCATGAAGAACCCTCTCTCTCTGTATTGGCACTATAATAACAAATAATACCATTTGAGACAATTACACCCTTTCACTATTTGTGTATAGGTATATAAAAAAGGACTCGAGACGAGTCCTTTTCGTGCATCATGCGCGTTCTTTGACCGAAGCAACTTCATATGTCAGAATCTCGCTGCCGAGCATTGGCGATTCTCCTGCCTCACTACTCGCAGGTCGACTATGTGACGCTTTGAAGTCGTCACTCTCCCGCCATGCTTGAAAACTCTTCATGTCTTCCCAATACATGTTGACGTTCATTTCATCATGTTCTTCGATGTTTTGCGTCAATAAGACCTCGACGCGGATGAATCCGTCCATCGTATCAAGTCCACTTGGACGCGTAAAACGAGGAGCGAGAGCTGCAGCCATCCCTTTTTTGACTTTAATCCGGTTCGTAACGACGATCATCATAAAATCCCCTTTCAAAAAACGAGTAACGTACTTCTTCAGTATAGTACGATGAAGGCAAGAATGCCGGAAAGAAGGAACAAACGACAATGAATGAACAGGAATACGATCAACGATTACGAATCGAGACCATTGAGATGCAACACCTCTATGGTGTGTTTAGTCACTACAATCGATATGAACCAACGCCTTATGCGGCACTAGACGAATTATGCGAAACGTATTTGTTTCAAAAACAGGACACGGTCATTGATTTCGGGTGTGGGAAAGGGCGTTTGAACTTTTACTTACACGACCGATTCGATTGTTCCGTCATCGGAATCGAGATGAACGGACAATTTTACGAGGACGCACTCCGGAATATGGCGAACTACCAAAGTCGACGGAAGCGGCGTTCCGGAAGTTTGCGATTTGAACAGACGTATGCCGAGCAGTATGCCATTCCGGATGAGACGAATAAGTTTTATTTCTTCAATCCATTCTCTTCACAAATTTTCATGAAAGTGATTGATCACATTTTAAGTTCGGTCGAACGTTCCCCGCGTTCGGTTGATCTCATCTTGTATTACCCGACCGATGAATACCGGGAGTACCTGGAGCGTCATACCATATTCGAGCAAGTCGATGAGATTCGATTACGAGACCTCTATGAAAAAAATCATGACGAGCGGTTCGTCATCTATCGCTTTGATCCGAACAAACTGCTTCAAAACGGGTATGAATACAGTGAGGAAAGAAATAAAAGATAAGGAGGTCGGATGATGATCCGTTTAGAGCATGTCACGAAAGAGTTTGCACCGGGGCGTGGAATATTCGATGTCAGTTTTACAGTTGATCCGGGTACGATATTCGGTTTCATCGGACCAAATGGATCTGGAAAATCAACGACACTCCGACATTTGATGGGACTATTGGCTGCGGATGGTGGAAAGGCGACGATCGGTGGTTTTGATTGCTGGAAGCAAAGTAAAGAAGTGAAGAAATTGGTCGGTTATTTGCCGGGGGAGATTAGTTTACCTGGAGACATGACGGGAGCAGACATGCTCGATTTGATGCAACGACTACACGGTAGCGATCCGGCACGGCGACAACTGTTGTTGAAACGATTTCCTTTTGAGACGAAGACGAAAATCCGCAAAATGTCAAAAGGGATGAAACAAAAACTGGCACTAGTCGGTTGCTTCATGAAGGATGCACCCGTCTATCTACTTGATGAGCCGACCAGTGGACTCGATCCTTTGATGCAAGAGCGTTTTTTAGAGTGGATCGAACAGGAGAAACATGCTGGAAAAGCGATTCTGATGAGTTCACATCACTTTCCGGAGATGGAAAAATCGTGCGATCGAGCGGCTTTAATCAAAGCAGGACGCATTATCGTCGAATCGGATATTCATGAGTTGGTTCGATCGAGTCGAAAGACGTACACGATCTTCTTCCGAACAGAGGTGGAGGCGGCACAGTTCGCGATGCAAGTCGGTGTTGAACCGAAGCGGCTGGAAGTCAGTTTTCAAACGGACGAGACGCTGAGCTTAAATCAGGTGATCGCTTATTTAACCCAGTATGATGTACGGCTGATTCGTCCGTCAGCAGATGATTTAGAACAGGTCTTCTTGCATTATTATGGGGAGGAGGAATCGTCGTGATATTGCTGATCCGCTCTTTATTCAAGCAGGTCAGAAAGCCCGTGCTTGCTTATGCGATTGGAACGAGTCTCTACTTATTGATGCTTGCGTTGCTATATCCATCGATGATGAAGACCGGTTTACTAGAAGCAAAACTAGAAGCGTTACCTCCGGAAGTCTTAAAAGCATTTCAATACGATAAGGTGACAGGGTTCGAGAATGTACTGGATCTGCTCGGGGGAAACTATTACGGACTGATTTTTCAAGTCATTGCGAGTCTATTCTTGCTCTCATTAGCAGCGCGACTCGTTGCGCGACCAATCGACAATGGAGAGCTGATTGTCTATCTCGCAGCCCCGATCACCCGGAATGCGTATACGTTTGCTGTCGCGATCGTCATTGGTATCGCAAGTATAGTTCTCGTAGGACTGAATGGACTTGTCTTGATGGTATCCGACTGGTGGATGACAGATATTTCGATCAATGACGTCATCTTATGGCGGATTCAACTCAATGCGCTATTGTTACTCTTGGCGATCGGTGCCTTTACGTTATTCGTTGCGACGTTATTTGACGAAGAACGTCGTGCTTTTTCGCTTGCCGGTAGTGTGCTTGTCCTATCGATCGTCTTGACGATTCTGTCGGAACTAAGTGACAAGACGGAGTGGCTCCGTTATCTATCCGTCTTCTCCTTATTTAACACGACGCAATTACTAGAAGGAACGAATCATTTTCTTCTTCATTCGATTCTTTTACTTGTCCTCTGTCTCGTGTTCTTGACTGGAGCAGTCGTTCAATTCGGGCGTCGGAGTCTGTCGATTTGATCGAAAGTGGCGCAAAAACTTTACAGAAAGTGAACATTTAGGATTTGAACGTTGCGTCACGCGCTGATTTTTACTAAGATAAAGGAATGTTGTAGTTCTGGAAAAAGAAATGAGGTCTTTCGAAATGAATAAACCATCCATTTATGGATTAACGCTTGAGCAGATGACAGAATGGTTATCGAATCAAGGGCACAAACCATTCCGTGCCAAACAAGTATGGGATTGGCTCTACCGTAAACGTGTCACGACTTTCGCGGAAATGACGAATGTCAACAAGGATTGCCTTGAGTTGTTAGATCAGAGTTTTACGATTGACTCGATGACAGAAGCGGTCAAGCAAGAATCAGCAGACGGAACAATCAAGTTCCTTTTCAAATTATATGATGGCAACTTGATTGAAACGGTTCTAATGCGTCATAAGTACGGTCTTTCTGTCTGTGTTACGACACAGGTCGGCTGTAACATCGGCTGTAGCTTCTGTGCAAGTGGTCTAATCAAAAAGAGCCGCGACTTGTCAGCAGGCGAAATCGTTGAGCAAATCATGAACGTCCAACATCACCTCGATGCAGTCGGTAACGAAGAACGTGTCAGCCACGTCGTCGTCATGGGTATCGGTGAACCGTTCGATAACTTCGACAACATGGTCGATTTCTTGAACGTCATCAAGGACCACAATGGTCTTGCAATCGGTGCACGTCACATCACGGTTTCAACAAGTGGTTTGGCAGACAAGATCTACAAGTTCGCTGACTTGAAACTCCAAGTCAACTTGGCGATCTCGCTTCACGCACCAAACAATGAATTGCGTACGCAAATCATGAAAATCAACCGGGCGATCCCGCTTGAGAAATTGATGCCAGCAATCGACTATTACGTTCAAACGACGAACCGTAAAATCACGATCGAGTACATCTTGCTTCGTGGCGTCAACGACCAAAAGGAACACGCAGTCGAACTCGCAAAACTGTTCGAAGACAAACGTCACCTGACGTATGTCAACTTGATTCCGTACAAC
Organism: Exiguobacterium sp. A1_3_1; assembly: GCF_048985645.1. Classification (NCBI taxonomy): domain Bacteria; kingdom Bacillati; phylum Bacillota; class Bacilli; order Caryophanales; genus Exiguobacterium; species Exiguobacterium sp. A1_3_1. The sequence continues at coordinate 6,703 of NZ_WBYY01000106.1, forward strand.
CCAGTCGATGAGCACGGTCAATATCAGCGCAGTACGTCTGAAGATATCACGACGTTCTACGATACGTTGAAAAAGAACGGCTTGAACTGTGGTGTTCGTCTCGAGCACGGAACAGACATCGATGCGGCATGTGGTCAATTACGTAGTAAGCAAATCAAAAAAGATAAAGTAGCATCCAAATAATTCGTTGGGCTTCTCATCGTTTCGGTGGGAAGCTTTTTTTACGATAAGAAATGAGGACATTCTATGACACGTACACGATTCAATGATTTTAACTTAAGCACACCGATTCTCGATTCAATCGAGCAACTCGGCTACACGATACCAACCGAAGTCCAGCAATCCGTCATTCCGGTCGTACTATCTGGAAAAGATGTCATCGTCAAATCACGAACGGGGAGCGGAAAGACGGCATCGTTTGCGATCCCACTGTGTGAACTCGTCGAGTGGGAAGAAAACAAACCACAAGTCTTAGTCTTGACACCAACACGTGAGCTGGCCTTGCAGGTCAAAGAAGATATCATGAACATCGGACGTTATAAGCGGATCAAAGCGACAGCTGTCTTCGGCAAGCAACCGTTCCGTGGGCAAGTCACGGAGCTCAAGCAAAAGACACACGTCGTCGTCGGAACACCGGGACGCGTACGCGATCATATCGAGCGGGGCACGTTATCGCTTGAGAAAGTCCGTTACGTCGTTTTAGATGAAGCGGACGAAATGCTGAACATGGGCTTCCTCGATCAAGTCGATGCCATCTTGTCTGAGTTACCGAAGGAGCGGATGACACTATTGTTCTCTGCGACCTTCCCAGAAGACATCGAACAGTTGAGTGACCGTTACATGGAGGCACCAAAACGGATCGAAGTGGGTGAAACCGTCGTCTCAACGATTACGCATAGTTATATTCCGGTGACGGATAAGACGAAGTTTGCCATTTTAAAAGATGTCCTGGTCGCTGAAAACCCGGATCGTTGCATGATCTTCTGTCGGACGAAAGAACACGTTGATTTCGTCGCGAATGGTCTACGCGCACATGACTATCCGGTTGAAGCGATCCATGGTGGGATGGAACAAGACGATCGACTCGATGCGATGAAAGCCTTCCGTGCCGGGAAGTTCCGAATTCTTGTCGCAACAGATGTCGCGGCACGTGGGATCGATATCGAGAACATCACGCACGTCATCCAGTATGATCTCCCTGTCGAACGAGAAAGCTACGTTCACCGGACCGGTCGGACGGGGCGTGCAGGAGCAGCAGGACAAGCAATCAGTCTCGTCACGCCGGCAGACGAACGTCGCCTAAAGGAAATTGAGCAGTATCACGGGAAGCTGACACGTCGCCAAGCACCGACAGAAAAGGACTTGATGCGGACAGCGGATGCATTCGAGGAGAAGATGGCGACGGAAGATACGCGTTCTTCGAAAACGGAACAGCTTGATGCGGACATCATGAAATTGTTCTTTAACGGCGGGAAAAAGAAAAAACTCCGTGCCGTCGACTTTGTTGGAACGATTGCTAAGATTGAAGGCGTCACGGCAGACGACATCGGTATCATCTCGATTCAGGATACGTTGACGTATGTCGATATCCTCAACGGGAAAGGTCCGCTTGTCCTCCGGGCGATGAAGACGACGAAGGTCAAAGGGAAACAATTGAAAGTGTACGAAGCATTCAAGAAATAAGACAAGCCGGTCATTCTCCGCTTAAGCGAAGAGGGACCGGCTGTTTTGCGTCAAGGCATGGCCAAGATGGAGTCCGCTAGCAGCTGCTTGGGCAAGCGAGTGTGTCGCACCGGAACAATCACCAATCGCATAGACACCGGGACATGTCGTCTCAAACGTCTCTGACGTCTCAAGCATCGGTGCGTAAAACTTGCCATCTAATCCGTAAAGCAACGTATCTCCTGGAAGTTCCACTTCAAGGAGTTGCTCAAGGCGCTCTAAAAACGCTTCTAAGACAAGCAGGTCTTCTGCAGGTACTTCTGCATGCAAATTACCGGGAGACGCGGTTAGTGAAGGGATGACCGTGTTACGACTCAATTGATCGTGTGCCGTCGCTCGCGATGTTCGGAAATCACTGAGTCGCTGAATGAGAATGCGATCACCACCTTGGTTGATTCCGCCAATGATGCGCGCGGCATACGCATTCGCTTTCGCTAGTGTCGAAAAATACCGCGGGAGAAATAGTGTAAAGTTCAGATTCGTCGAGCCGTCTGCCGTCTCGTGGACGTTTTGACCGTCCGGCATGACGAGTCCTTCTTGATATTTGCGGATGATCCGTCCGCGCGGATTCATGCAATAGGTGACTGCTTGACCGTAAGGCGAGTCGTAACCGAGCTTCGTCTCGAACGTCTCCTGTAACAATGTCCGAAATAGTCCCTCATCCGTCTCAATTCGCACCCCGAGATCGAGTCGAGTTCGCTGTGGGGTGACACCAAGCGTCGCTAACTGGTGCAACGTAAAGTCTGCACCTGAACGACCTGTCGCGAACACGATCCGTTGACTGACGAAGGTCTCGTCCGCTGTTTTGATCGTAAACGACTTCGACTTCGTGATCTGCTCGATTGTCGTTTCGAATCGGGCATCGAGACGCGGTAATAAGGCGTCCTCAAACGCCGTGAAGACAGCAGCTGTCCGTACTGTGCCTAAATGACGGACGGTCGTCTCGACCGAATGTAGACCGGCGCGGCGGGCGCGAGACGCTACAATAGGGGAATGCGTCGAATAGGTCTCAACTGTATCTCCACCATATGTACATAAAAGATCATCGACTTCTTGGAACAGTCGTCGAGTCGTCTCTTCACCGATTTTTGAGACGAGTTCTCCACCGAATCCCGTCGCATAATTAAACTTTCCTTCTGATTTGCCAAGCCCTGCGAATCCAAGATACGCATCTTCTGCTGTTCGTTCGCGAATCGGTTTTCCGGCATCGAGCAGTAGGACGCGTTGTCCGTCTTCAACGAGCTGATGGGCGAGGAAAATTCCTGCTACACCAGCTCCGATAATCGTCACATCATACATCGCTGACACCTCCTTTTCTTTGAGTATACAAAAAAGCCGGATTCCTATGAAAGGAATCCGGACTAGGTGAAATCGCTTATTTCCACTCTGCGATGTCAGCGATTGGTAGACGAACCGATGGGTATCCTGCGTCCACTGCTTTACCGATTGAAAGCAACATGACTGGGAGGTAACGTTCTTTTTCAAGACCGAATGCTTCTGCGATTTGGTCTTTTTCGTAACCACCGATTGGGTTTGTATCGTAACCGTGTGCACGAGCAACGAGCATCAATTGCATCGAAACGAGACCTGAGTCGATCAAGATGCTATCACGTAATGTTTCAACGTCTTCTGGACGGTAGAACCCTTTGATAGCTGGTACTTGGCGATCACGTACTTCTTGCGGCATAAGACCTTTTTCCACAGCCATATCATAGATTGTCTCGATGCTATCGACTGCGTTCATGTCACCGAAGACGGCGATGACAGCAGAAGATGTCTCGACTTGAACTTGGTTGAATTTTGCGAGTGGTGCGAGTGTCGCTTTACCTTCTTCGCTATCGATGACGAGGAAACGCCATGGTTGCATGTTAACTGAAGATGGTGCAAGTGTTGCTTCTTCAAGGATTTGTGTCATTTCTTCTTTTGAAATTTTTACGTTTGTGTCGTAGTTACGAATCGAGCGGCGTCCTTTGACGATTTCCATGAAGTCCGTTGTTGTTTGAGTAGTCATAATTATTCAATCTCCCTTGTGTGTGTTTTCTTTTTTTATAGTGTAAAAAAACTTATTTCCAGTCTGCGATGTCGTTGATTGGTAGGCGAACTGATGGATATCCAGCGTCCACCGCTTTACCGATCGATAGCAACATGACCGGTACATAACGATCTTTTTCAAGACCGAATGCTTCCGCGATTTGATCTTTCTCGTAACCACCAATTGGATTTGTATCATATCCGTGTGCACGAGCGACGAGCATCAATTGCATCGAGACGAGACCCGAGTCAATCAAGATGCTGTCTTTCAAATCGTTCGCCGATACACTGCTGTACATCCCTTGGATCGCTGGTACTTGGCGATCGCGTACTTCTTGTGGCATGAGTCCTTTTGCGACAGCTGTATCGTAGATGTTCTCGAGTTGATCAACAGCGTTCATGTCACCGAAGACCGCGATGACAGCAGAAGATGTCTCGACTTGGACTTGGTTGAATTTCGCGAGTGGTGCAAGTGTTGCTTTGCCTTCTTCGCTATCGATGACGAGGAAACGCCATGGTTGCATGTTGACAGAAGAAGGTGCGAGTG
>NZ_WBYY01000107.1:0-10985 GCF_048985645.1 Exiguobacterium sp. A1_3_1
GAGATGTGTATAAGAGACAGTCTAGAAGTTGTTATGAATATACCATTCATATTTCTGCGTTGTCAACGGATTATTGTAAATATTCCGACAATTTAATAAAAAGAAAAATCCAATCGGACTTTTCTTACCGTTCTTGACAGAAAGCAAAGACGTTTTGAACGGACTGGAAAGCATAAAGTCGCTCTACGACTTGATTTTCTTCAATTCGCAACAACGCAGGAACACTCATGACACGGGCTTCTTCTAAGAAATCCGGAATGAAATTCCCGTTCGCCTTCTGAATCGATTGACCTGATTCCGTCGCTTCGACGATATCGAGCATACGTTCCGCGATGGCGCATGTCCCGCACATCGGTGCATAGACATACAATAGCCCGTTTTCCGGGACGGTGGTGACCTCTTGCATGACGGTCGCTCCTTTCTTCGTGGTATCTGTCGTCAGTATACAAAAAAAAGAGAGCGGACGAAACGCAAGCGCCTCGTTCACTCTCTTTTCGTTAAGTATTACTCGTTGATCATCGATTTGTATGCTGCAGCATCCATCAATGCTTCGACTTGCGATGCATCTTCGATTTCGATGTCGACCATCCAAGCGCCTTCGAATGGTGACTCGTTGACGAGTTCTGGGGAATCTGAAAGATTTTCGTTGATGGCAACGACTTTACCAGTGATCGGTGCATATAGTTCCGAGACTGTCTTGACCGACTCGACTGAACCGAATGGCTCGTTTGCTGTGATCGTATCACCGACTTCAGGCAATTCGACGAAGACGATATCCCCGAGTTCGTGTTGCGCGAAATCCGTGATTCCGATGCGCGCCTTGTTTCCTGATACTTCGACCCATTCATGTTCTTCCGAATAGCGTAAGTTGTCTTTTACTTGACTCATTTCCGATTCCCCCTGTGGACTAATTTGGACTAACGTGTTCAGTATACCAAAATCGACTCTGAACTTAATACCATTTTCCTTGATACATTTCTTCCTTGAAGCCGATCGTGACGTCTTTCCCGTCTGTAACGATCGGACGCTTCAACAACATACCATCACTTGCGAGCAACTTGTATTGCTCGTCTTCCGATAACTCTGGAAGTTTGTCCTTGATCCCTTGCGAACGATACGATTGACCGCTCGTGTTGAAGAATTTCTTCAACGGCTCTCCACTCTTTTGATGAAGTTCCTGGATCGTCGTTGCAGATGGTGTTTCCTCGACGATATGTTTGTAATCCACTTCGACACCGTGCTGTTCGAGTGCTTTTTTCGCTTTGACGCACGTACTACATTTCGGATAGCCGTACATCGTGACTGTTTTTGTCATATTCCTCACCTCACCTTCAAGAGTAGCAGATGGATCACTTCTGCTTCAAGCGTGCGAGCGCCCCGTCAATCTGATCTTGATGATGGGCGTCATGGGCAACGAACGACTCGACGAAGGCTTGCGGTCGAAAATCCTCATAGGTCGCTTCAAATTGCTCGTCAGACAAACGATCGAGGTGATTGACGATGTCACGCCGGACGCTGATTGCTTTCTTCAATAAGGCGAGCGGATCGATATGATGCGCATATTCGACCGCTAGTCGATTGAACTGATCAAAATCCGTCTCGACGAGCGTCAACGGTTCATCCGGTAATTTCGAGATGGCGTGATCGTAATAAAACCGGTCCCATAAATACAGATGACTGACGCACTCAAGGACGGTCCACTTGTTAAGCGCAAGCGGCAGATCCCATTCTTCCGGCGACAAACGTTCAAGGGATTGATAGTAGGCAATCGCAAATTGCAGTTCAACCAATTCTTGGCGCATCTCGTTTTCCTCCTCCAACCAAAAACTTCGCCTTTACAGAGATTTTCCCTGCAAAGGCGAAGCGGTAAACATGACTTAGACCGTATATTTGTTTGACTCGATGAGACGTTTTGCGATGTCGCGTTTCGTACCGATGACGTTGATTGGCTGGTAACGGCTGAATTTTTTCAGCGCCGAGAGCAACATCCGGAGTTCGTCGCCGCTTGCTGCCGCGTAGAGTGTCTCTTTCGCGTCACGCTCGACAGCTTCGAACGCTTGTTGTGCGAAGACTTCCGTGTAACGGACTTTCAGTTCGCTCTTCTCGATTCCTTTGTCGGCAATCGCTTTGTCCGTCCGGACGATCGCTGACTCGAGCGCATAGATCGCACTCATGATGTCAGCTGTGTTCGCTAAGATTTCTTGCTCGCCTTGGAGTTTGTCCTGGTATTTTTGGACCGCTGTTCCGGCAGTCAACAAGAAGATCTTCTTCATCATCGCGAGTAAGTGGCGTTCGCGATCAAGTGGTGCTGTTCCGATTTCTGTCGGCATGAAGCTCATCACTTCTTGTTGCAGACGCTGTGCTTCCGCAAGCAACGGCAACTCGCCTTTCATCGCTTTCTTCAGCAACGTTCCTGGAACGAGAAGACGGTTGATCTCGTTCGTTCCTTCGAAGATCCGGTTGATCCGTGAATCACGGTACATGTTCTCGACTTCATATTCTGCCATGAAGCCGTAACCACCGTGAATTTGAATCGCTTCATCGATGACGTAATCAAATGTTTCCGAAGCGAAGACTTTGTTCATCGAGCACTCGATCGCGTACTCCGCGATTGCATCGGCGATTTTCTTACCGTTCTTGCTCTCTTCTTCTGACAACTGATCGAGACTATCCTGGAACAGACCACCTGTCCGGTAGACCGAACTTTCCATCGCATACGTCTGTGCTGCCATCGTCGCGAGTTTTTCTTGAATCAATGGGAACGAGCTGATTGGTGTCTTGAACTGTTTCCGTTCGTTCGAGTACTGGACTGCGAGATCGATCGCCCGTTTTGACGAACCGACAGCACCGACAGCTAATTTGTAACGACCGACGTTCAAGATGTTGAAGGCGATGACGTGACCGCGTCCGATTTCACCGAGAACGTTATCGACCGGTACTTCTGCATCTTGTAAGATCAACGTCCGTGTCGATGATCCTTTGATTCCCATCTTCTGTTCCTCGACGCCTGTCGAAACGCCTGGATACGATCCTTCGACGAGGAAGGCTGTGAACTTGTCACCGTCGATTTTTGCGTAGACGACGAACAAGCTTGCAAAACCAGCGTTCGTGATCCATTGTTTTTCACCGTTCAAGATGTAGTGCGTACCAGCTTCGTTCAAGACAGCCGTCGTTTTAGCACCAAGAGCATCCGAACCAGAGCCTGGCTCTGTCAACGCGTACGAAGCGATCCACTCCCCTGAAGCGAGTTTCGGCAAGTATTTATGCTTTTGCTCTTCGTTACCGAAGAAGACGATCGGCAACGAACCGATTCCGACGTGTGCGCCGTAGCTAAGGGCGAATGAACGGCCACGTGCGAACTTTTCCGTAATGATTGAAGACGAAATCTTATCCATCTGATAGCCGCCGTATGCTTCCGGAACGTCTGCACCGAGTAGACCAAGCTCGCCTGCTTCACGGAGGAGACCGACTGATAATTCGAACTCGTGTTTTTCGATTCGGTCAAGGACAGGAACGACACGATCTTCGACGAACTTCGCTGTCATGTCACCGACCATTTTGTGTTCTTCCGAGAAATCCTCTGGTGTGAAGAGACGTTCTGGCGCTAACTCATCTAATACAAAACTGCCACCTTTGATTAATTCGTTTGTCGTTTGGCTCATTGTCCTGTTCCTCCTTCAACTAGTTCGAATACACCTGCTGCGCCCATTCCGCCACCGATACACATCGAGACGACACCATACTGGACATTCCGACGTTTCATTTCATGCAAGAGCGTCAATGTGAGTTTTGTTCCTGTACAACCGAGTGGGTGACCGAGGGCGATCGCTCCACCGTTGACGTTGACGATGTCTTCGTTTAATCCAAGCTCGCGGATGACACCGAGCGACTGCGATGCGAACGCTTCGTTCAACTCGATCAATCCGACGTCTTCAAGCGTGATGCCTGCGAGTTCAAGTGCTTTCGGAATCGCGACGACCGGTCCGATTCCCATCACTTCCGGACGGACACCACCGACCGCGAACGATTTGAACTTTCCGAGAATCGGTAACCCTTGGCGTTCTGCTTCTTCCCGTTCCATGACGAGGACAGCTGCCGCACCGTCTGACGTCTGCGAAGAGTTCCCTGCTGTGACGCTACCGCCAAGGCGGAACGCTGGGCGAAGTTTCGCAAGACCTTCCGGTGACGAATCCGGACGAACGCCTTCATCGTGTTCGACGATGAATGTCTTCTCTTCGATTTTCAGTTCATCATTGACGAATTGTTCCGTCACCGTTACCGGGACGATTTCGTCAGCAAACTTACCAGCCGCGATTGCTGCTGCCGCTTTTTGGTGACTCTTCAACGCAAACGCATCTTGATCTTCCCGTGAGACATTGTAGGTCGCAGCGACTTGCTCCGCTGTGTGCCCCATGCTCATGTAATATTCCGGTGCCGTGTCGACGATTGACGGATTAGGTCGGACGACGTGACCTGGCATCGGGACTTGACTCATTGATTCGAGTCCACCAGCGACGACCGCAGTTGCTTGCCCCGTCATGATTTTCATCGCTGCGTCAGCGATCGATTGTAGTCCACTTGAGCAATACCGGTTGATCGTGATCGCCGGTACCTCGTGTGATAATCCACCGAGGACCGAAGCGTAACGGGCGATGTTCATGCCTTGTTCCGCTTCCGGCAAGGCACATCCGAGAATGACGTCATCGACCGCTCCCGTGTAACCGGACCGTTTCAACGTTTCCTGGATGGCGATGCCTGCTAATTCATCCGAGCGCATCGATTTGAATGCGCCCTTTTTTGCTTTTCCGACCGGTGTTCGCGCACCGGCGACGATTACTGCTTCCTTCATCCGAATCCCCCCAGTCCTCAGTTACGAAGCGGCTTGCCTTTGACGAGCATGTGCTGCATCCGTTGTTGTGTCTTCATCTCACCGATCAGGCTCAAGAATGCTTCCCGTTCGATGTCGAGCATATATTGTTCATCGACGTGGCTACCGAAGGCGACGTTTCCGCCGGCGATGACGTGTGCGAGTTTACTAGCGATTTTCAAATCGTGTTCCGAGATATAGCCGCCGTAGAACATTTCGCGTGTCGCGAGTTCAAGCGTCGCTTTCCCCGCACGACCGACGACTGGAATCTTCGCTTTCGCTGGTGCCGTGTAGCCGGTCCGGTCGAGTTCAAGGACGAGTTGTTTCGCATCATACGTCAAGTGATCCCGGTTCATCGAGATCTGATCAACGGAGCGGACATATCCGAGTTCGCGTGCTTCAAAGGCTGATTTTGAGACTTTTGCCATTGCGACGTTTTCGAACGTCTTTTGTGCTGCTTTCTCGATATTAACGAGTCCGTCTGGTGTGTTTTCTAACAGTCGACGGTACGTATTGACGTTTCCGCCGCCTCCCGGAATTAGACCGACACCGACTTCGACGAGACCCATGTACGTTTCAAGCCCGGCTTGCAGGCGAGCTGCCGGAAGCGAGATCTCCGTACCGCCACCAAGCGTCATTCCTTGTGGCGCAGCGACGATCGGACGTGATGCGTAACGAATCTTTTGAATCGATTGTTGGAACTTGTTGATGATCCAGTCGAGCTCGAACCAGTTCTCATCTTCCGCTTCCATCAGCATCATCGCTAGGTTTGCACCGACACAGAAGTTCTTGCCATCGTTCGCGATGACGAGACCACGGTGATTTTTCTCAACGAGATCGACCGACTGTTCGATCATCTGCATGATGTCGACACCGATTGCATTGCTCTTCGATGTGAACTCGAGGACTGCGACATCGTCGCCGATATCAAGCAAGCGCGCCCCGTTGTTCTCAAGGAGAACACCGTTTGACTTCCGTACGTCGCGGAGACGGATTTCCTTCGGATTGACCGTTGCTCCGACGTAGTCTTGTGTCGTTGTGTCATAATGACGACCGGACGCATCATAGAAACTCGTCTTCCCTGCCGCGAGCATCTCATCGACCCATGCCGGTACTTCGTAACCATCTTGTTTCATCTTCGCGACCGTTTTCTCGACGCCTAGTGCGTCCCATGTCTCGAACGGTCCCATCTTCCAGCCGAAGCCCCATTTCATTGCTTCATCGATCGCTTTGATGTCGTCTGCGATCTCACCAGTCAGCTGAGCCGAGTAGAGCAATGTTTTCGCATGGATCGGCCAGAGTAAGGCACCGACACGATCTTGCGCGAAGACGACGGCTTTCAGCTTGTTTTTTGCGCCCGGAAGTGCTTTAGCTTGTCCGATTGACGGCTCGGTAAGCGCTTTCTTTTCAACGTACTCAAATGTCTCGAGATCGAGTTCAAGGATCTGTTTTCCGACTTTCTTATAGAACCCTTGACCTGTCTTCGCACCGAGTGCTCCTTGTTCGACAAGGCGACGCATCTCAGTCGGAACCGCGAACGTCTCCTTCTCTTCGCCTTCCGGCAACAAGTCATAGACGTTGTTTGCGACATGGACGAATGTGTCGATGCCGACGACGTCAAGTGTCCGGAACGTCGCTGACCCTGGGCGACCAAGGAGTGGACCTGTGACCGAATCGACCTCCCCGATTGAATAGCCACCTTTTTTCATCTCATCCATCGTCACGAGGAGACCGTATGTCCCGATTCGGTTACCGATGAAGTTCGGTGTATCCTTCGCAATGACGACACCTTTCCCAAGTCGTTCCTCAGCGAATTGTTTCATGAAGTCAACGACACTCGGATCCGTGTCTGACGTTGGAATCAACTCAAGTAACTTCAGATAACGTGGTGGGTTAAAGAAGTGTGTCCCGAGGAAACGACGGTTAAATGATTCCGAACGCCCTTCACGCATCGCTTCAATCGAAATGCCTGATGTGTTCGAGCTGACGATTGCGTCTTCCCGAATGAACGGTTCGATCGTTTTAAACAATTGTTGTTTGACATCGAGTCGTTCGACAACGACTTCGACGATCCAGTCTGCTTCCTTTAGACGCTCTAAGTCGTCTTCTAAGTTACCGACTTCGATGAAGTCGATCAATTTTTTCGACGCGAGTGGTGCTGGATTTTGTTTCAAGAGTTTTTCGTGGTTATCGCGCGCGATGCGGGAACGGACGCGCGGATCACTCAGCGTCAAGCCCTGCTTCTCTTCTTGTGCCGTAAGTTCTTTTGGTACGATATCAAGCATCAATGTCCGTATGCCAGCATTCGCAAGATGTGCCGCGATGCCTGCACCCATCACCCCTGAACCGATGATGACGGCGAATTGGATGTGTTTCGTCAACTGGATTGTGGTCGGCTGACCGATTTGACTCGCCATGATATACCCCCTGAGTTTAAATTGAATGAACAACCATTCATTATACTGACAAAAAAAGAAGCCGAACGACTTTCGTGTGCTTCTTCTACATCTTCATCATAAATGAATAATGATTCAGTAGCAATAAAAAATCAGTCAATGGACAAATTTTCCTGTTAGACTGATAAAAAGGAGTGGATAGAAATGAGTCAAACCGAGCATGTATGGAATCAAAAAGCCGCTGACTGGGCGGATCGCGCTGACGATATGTGGACGAACGGCAGTCGGAAAACCGTTTTGCCGTTCTTACGAAAAACGATCACCGGTGGTCGTTTGCTTGATCTCGGTTGCGGTGATGGGGCAGCCTGTCGCTTACTGACACCGGACTTTCAGACAGTCGGACTCGATGTCTCAGACGAGATGATCCGAATCGCCCGTGAGAAGTCACCCGAGCAGACGTTCATCGTTGGAACGGGTGAAGCATTGCCGTTCGCCGATCATGCGTTTGACGTCGTCCTTGCCGTTAACTCACTCGAATGGTCGACACGTCCCGTAAAGGTTTTAGAAGAAATCGAACGCGTCGCCCCACTTGTCGTCATCAGTCTACTTGGTCCGACAGCTGCTCCGCGGCAACTTGCTTATCGTCGTCTGTATGGTGAGGAAGTCGCGATGGGGAATACGATGATGCCGTGGGAACTGTTGCAATTAGCAAAAGAACGGGGCTGGACGTTGCTTGATGAAGCGGTCATCCAAAAGGAAGGCGCCGTCATGACGGGGCATCGGTTACTTGATCAAGCACATGCTTTCTCGTGTTTGTTTGCTTTTCAGACGACAGCTGCGAGGGAAAGATAAGTATGTCATATAGTCGTTTTTTCACTTCAATTTTAGGTGTGATTTCCATCTTCTTTTTATTTTACGTACAAGAGCTTGGTATTTTCGAAAAGTGGCAATTCTATATTTTCTTCATGGTTGTATTCGTTGGTACACAGGCCTTAGGAGAACGGGTATTATTTCGTCGATTCGAAGAAAAACGATTCCATCCACAGACGGCTGTTTTATTAGTTGCACTATTATTTGTTGGAATTTTTATTGCGGCGAATGTTTTGTATCCTTGATATAAATCGAGTCTTACTACAACGTTGCTAACCTCACTGTCCTTTCACCCGCTTTCCTCAAGCTAGACACAAGCCAGTCTTCCTCATCCTTCGGATGACGAATCCGGGTCTTGATTGTCTCTGACAGCGCGATAAAACGTCGCGCTTTTTCTTGTAGGAGTCGGGTAAAGACATGTGAGGAGGTTGAACGTATTCAATACTAAAAGCGATCGATTCCATTGACGGAATTCGATCGCTTTTGATGTGAGTTCATTTAGGACGAACCGGGCATCTTCGACTCCTACAGGAAAAGGAAGCATGAACCATTCTTCCGTCAGGGAAGAGGAAGACCCGGCAAATCACATGAAATGTGAGATGCCGCGGCTTACTTCCCGCCTGAGGAAAGCGAAGATGATAGGGACGTCCGGTATACTATGCTTTATCCTCCGTGCGTTCGCTGATGTACCTGTCGCAACCACTCTTCAATTAAGACAAGATCCGATTGTTCTTCCCATTTCAGTCGGAAATAGAGTGTCTGTAGCATCTGTTTGACGTTACGATACGTCGTCCACTCCGCATCTCCCCATGTCACGTCACTCTCAAGCCACTCCTTAATATTACGTTCGATTCGTTGTAATAGGACGTCTTCCGACAGTCCATGACGACAAGCTTGCAACCACGCCGTCACCATCCGGTCCGCTTCTTCATCGACATAGAGATAATCGGATCGGATCAACTGACGAATCATCGCATCAATCGCTCCGAGCTCCTCCTGCGGACGACTCGCTGGGTGCGTAAACCAAACCGCATAAACATCCGCGATATGTGCCATGCTGTGTGCCCACCCCATTCCGTCAATGAATCCACGGACATCCTTTTCTTGCTCCAAATAGGTTTGTAAGTAAGTGGACAGCCGATCCAACTGACTTTGCGTCAATAAGTGTCGGGTTTTGTCCATCACTAACAATTCAGCGAGTGCTAATGCTGAAAATGATCGCGTCAGAACAGCTGTTGTGTCCGCTGTTCCCATTCTATACATCAATCCATGCCCGCTTAAAATAAAATCGAAAATTCGATTGGTGTCTTCTATCGTAAAGGATTCTGATGCGATGTAGGTCGCTAACTGCGGATAGATCAATCCATCCCGTAACTCAGAATCCGTCGAACCGATATGTAGAAGTAACTCATCGAGTAATGCAGGCGTTACACTCGCGTCTTGTTGTAGCAGTTCCTTTAATTCTTGTTCTGTGCATGCCATTCTGTCCTCTCCTCTCTGAATCAAAAAAAGACGATGCAACGTTGCATCGCCTTCTCTTCTTATCCTTTGACCATTCCTTTGAGAACGAAGGCAACGTTTGCCGGTCGTTCTGCTAAGCGGCGCATGAAGTAACCGTACCAGTCACGTCCATAAGGAACGTAGACACGGACTTTATAGCCTTGTTTGACGAGTTCGAGTTGACGCTCGACCCGGATACCAAATAACATCTGGAATTCGAACTGGTCTTTTTCGATCCCATTTTCTTTAGCGTGACGGATGACTTGCTCGATCATCGCATCGTCATGTGTTGCGACGGCAGCATAGTTTCCGAGTGATAATTGTAACTTCACGAGCTTGATGTAGTTATGGTCGACGTCTTCCTTCTCTGGGAACGCAACCGTTGCCGGTTCTTTGTATGCCCCTTTGACGATCCGGAGATTCGTCTCGAAGCGTCCGACACGTTTGATATCATCTTCCGACCGGTAGAGGTACGACTGGATGACCGTCCCGATGTTATCGAAAGATTGGCGCAATTCTTCAAACAATTGAATCGTCTTTTCACAACGTGGCTCATCTTCCATATCAATCGTGACGAAGACACCGAGTTCTTTCGCCCGTGTTAAGATCCGTTCCATGTTCGAGCGAATCAAGTCGTCCGAGATATCGAGTCCGAGTGATGTCAGTTTCAACGAAAGTTGCGAGTCTAATTTTTCTTCCGCAATCATCTCAACCGCACGAATACATTCTTGTGTCATCATCTCTGCTTCCGCTACCGTCGAGATGAACTCCCCTAAATGGTCCATCGTGACGCATAACCCTTTTGCGTTCAATTCCTGGATCGCCCGTTTTGATGCTTCCAATGAATCCCCTGCCACGAAGCGACTTGCTCCGAATTTAAGCCCGTATCGCTTGGCGAGACCGTTCAATGTCTTGTTTTGCGATAAGAAGATAAAACCATCCCGTAGTACTTTTTCCATCACTCATGATTCCCCCTAAATAAATGCTAGGCTGTTTTACCGTATCGGTTCACATCTCTGCACTCATATTATGCCATAAAGCGCTTACATACGCTCTTTATTTCGTTTATTTTTGAGAATCCGTTGAGCAACAAGTCCTACGGCAAAGAATAGGACATATAGTCCGATCGCAACGAAAAATTGCCAGGAGAACGGATCGCGCAGGCTTGAGCCGATATTGTTGTAAACGAACGCACCGGGAATGATCCCGAGATAGTTGGCGATAGCGAACTGTTTAAAGCGGATTTTTGATAATCCGGACGCGTAGCTGATCGCGTCAAACGGAAACAGTGGAATCAATCGAACGACAAGCACAACGAGAAAGCCTGTCTCTTATACACATCTCCGAGCCCA
>NZ_WBYY01000108.1:0-10984 GCF_048985645.1 Exiguobacterium sp. A1_3_1
GTTCTAGCCTGAACGTATTGACGCGGGGAAATACACAGGTGACCCATTATATAGAGGATATCCGCCGTCTATCGACGAGTCTGTACGCGAATCGTTCGTTGATGAACATCATGCGCGTCGGGGCAGATCAGGAACTAGACGAATCCGATGGAGTCGTTTCGCGGGCGATGTTAGGTCTGTTTTTATCACGTCAGGATATCGAGCAGTTACATTTCGTCATTTTAAATGGTTATTCGGAGTATTCGGTCTATAACATGAAAACAACGAGTCGAGGAAAGTTTGATTGGATGCAAGAAACGGATTATTTTCGATTGATGAAACAAAAAAACGGCTGGTTGATTGACGAAGCGCACACGATTGAACCATATAATGTGCACACGATGATTCTTGATGAAAAACAAGTCGTTAGTTTTCGTTATCGCATCGATCGTGTCGAAACAGATGAGCCACTCGGCTTCCTTTCGGTGGATATTCCCGTCCGTGTATTTGAACAACAGTTAAAACTGTTCGAGAATGATCCGGAAGAGTCGTTATGGTTGATGACAGAACAGCGTGTGTTGGCACAGACTGGGGCAGAGATGGAACTACCGGTCGATCGATTCACTGGGCAGAGTGGGAGTTTACGTGTCGGAAAATCGTTCTTCGTCTACTCAAAGACGATGAC
Source organism: Exiguobacterium sp. A1_3_1 (assembly GCF_048985645.1). Lineage (NCBI taxonomy): Bacteria > Bacillati > Bacillota > Bacilli > Caryophanales > Exiguobacterium > Exiguobacterium sp. A1_3_1. Next base: position 665 of record NZ_WBYY01000108.1, read on the forward strand.
GAATGGCGTTCCACTCATACTCGTCAAACGGATTCCGTATGCGTCAGTCATCCAAGGGGCGAATGAAACGGCATTGATTCTTGTTTTGATTGGTCTCGTCTCACTGTTCGTTATGATCATTGCCGCAAGTCTCGTTGCCATGCAGATCACGAAGCCAATCAAACAGTTGACAGCAAACGTCTAGCGAGTCGAACAAGGGGATTTATCAGCACCATTCGTTGCGACGACGAATGACGAGATTGGATTACTCAACCGTCAGTTCCAACGCATGATTCAACGGATTGATCGTTTAATCAAACGGGAGTATCGACTGGCACTCGAAAACCGGACGAATGAGCTACGGGCATTACAATCTCAGCTCAATCCGCACTTCTTATTCAATGCCTTACAATCGATCGGAACGACGACGTTACAAGGAGACCGGAAGATCGCGTACCGCTCCATCACCGGATTATCACAAATGATGCGCTACTCGATGAATAATGAGCAGACGATCGTGACGTTAAAACAAGAAGTCGATCATCTTCAAGCGTATATTCGTTTGCAACAGCAACGTTTTCCGGAACGTTTCCGTTATATCGTTGACGTCCCGTGGCATCTCAATGACATTGAAGTGCCGAAGATGGTCTTGCAACCGTTCGCTGAAAATTACTTTAAACACGGCTTTCGACAGCAATTAGCAGCGACGGAGAACTATCTTGCTTACAAAGTCCGGACGGATGGCGGACGCCTCATTATTCAAATCGAGAATAGCGGTGCCGTCCTCGAAACAGGACGACTTGAAGAGATTGATCGTAAAATGCGCATGCATCGTAGCCCAGAGGATCTCGAGACGAGCGGCATTGGTCTCCATAATATTTATGAACGGCTCTTGATTTTTTACGGGGAACAAGCAAATATGACGCTCTCTTCTTCAGCTGTAGAGGGCGGATTCAAAATCGTGATTCGGATTCCATATGAGAAGGGGGACTTGGCATGAACGTGTTGATCGTAGACGATGAACGACATGTACGGGAAGCGGTCAAATTGCTCGGGGAATGGGACAGTTGGCAGGTCTCACATATTTACGAGGCGGAACATGGGGAAGAAGCGAAACGATTACTGGATACTGGAACGATCGATTTAATGCTGACAGATGTCGAAATGCCTGGACTCGACGGATTAACATTACTAGAATGGACAAAAAATCATCATCCAAAGGTCGTCACGATCGTGCTGACAGGGTATGATGATTATACGTATATGCGACGTGCCATTTTGCATCAATCCTTTGATTATTTATTGAAGCCGGTTGATCCAGATGTACTCAATGATGCCTTGTCCCGCGCGATGGAATGTATCCATCCGGTAGTGGAATCAGGGGAAGCGATTGATCAAATCGCCAAATACATCGAAACGCATTATGCGGAAGAATTGACACTGCAATTCATGAGCGAACGGTTTTACTTGAGCCGAGAGTATATATCACGACGCTTCAAACAGCGTTTTTCTGTTAACTTATCTGATTACATCCAAACGATTCGCTTGAATCGGGCGAAGGAATTATTGAGTGAGACGGAAGCACGCATTTACGAAATCGCACTTGAAGTCGGATATCAGGACGATAAGTATTTTCGGAAAGTGTTCAAAAAACAATTCGGTATGACACCGAATGAGTTTCGTGAATTGTTGTCGATTTAAACGACTATCGAGGAGGAATCGTACATGAGTGTACACATTAACGCAGCTGAAGGACAAATCGCCGAAACGGTCTTACTTCCAGGAGATCCGTTACGTGCTAAATACATCGCTGAGACGTTTTTAGAGGATGTTGTTCTTTATAACGAGGTTCGAGGCATGTATGGCTTCACAGGTACTTATAAAGGGAAAAAAGTTTCGGTTCAAGGAACAGGTATGGGTGTACCATCGATGTCGATCTATGCGAACGAACTCGTTCAGTCATACGGTGCGAAGAACTTGATCCGTGTCGGTACTGCCGGTGGGATCACGCCAGACGTTAAAGTTCGTGACGTCGTCATCGCGATGAGTGCTTCGCATGACATGGCACAGAACCGTGTCCGTTTTAATGGACTAGACTACGCACCGACAGCTTCTTTTGATCTGCTGCATAAAGCATATACAGCAGCTAAAGAACAAGGTATCGATGCAAAAGTCGGTCAAATCTTCACGACGGATCAGTTCTATCAAGATGATTTCCATCATTTCAAAAAATGGGCGGATTTCGGATGTCTCGCAATCGAGATGGAAGCGGCAGGTCTTTACACACTTGCAGCAAAACATAAAGTAAACGCACTGACGATCCTGACGATTTCAGATCATCTGTTGACAGGTGAAGAAACGACATCGGAAGAGCGCCAGACGACATTCAACGATATGATGAAAGTCGCGCTTGAAACAGCGATTCAATTATAAGAAGTAAGACGGAGAAGCCTCTCCGTCTTTTTTCATAGTCGAAAAGAGATATGGTAAGATAAAGGCAGTGTTATAGATCAGTTAAAGGGGAGATTCTCGGATGGAGACAACGATGACAGAGACAGTGCTTTCAGAGCGCCTTGAGACACAGCGTCACTTTTTCCAAACAGGTGCAACACGTAGTCTAGCTTTTCGCTTAAGCATGCTGACATTCTTACGCCAAGCGATTGAAACGCATGAAGCGGAGATCTATGAGGCATTAAAACAAGATCTCAATAAAGGACAGCATGATGCTTTTACGACGGAAATCGGTTTCGTTTATGGGGAGATTCAACGGATGGAGCGACAACTCCGTCGACTGGCACGCCCGAAGCGTGTCGCAACACCGCTTCTGCATATCGGCTCAAAAAGTGAAATCCAGTATGAACCCTATGGCAACGTTCTTGTCATCGCGCCATGGAACTATCCTTTCCAGCTGGCACTTGCTCCGGTCATTGGTGCGATTGCAGCGGGGAATACGGTCGTCCTTAAACCATCCGAGCTGACACCGAACGTCTCTCGTGTATTACGAGAAGTTTTTGAAACGGCATTCCATGAACGATTCGGAATCGTCATAGAAGGAGATGCTGAAGTCAGTAGCGCTTTATTAAACGAACGCTTTGATTATATCTTCTTTACGGGTTCCACACGCGTCGGAAAAATCGTGCATCAAGCTGCAGCGAAGCATTTGACACCGGTCACACTTGAACTGGGTGGTAAATCACCGACAATCGTTCACAAGGATGCGGATCTTCGTCTAGCAGCGAAGCGGATCGCATGGGGAAAATGGCTGAATGCCGGACAGACATGTATCGCCCCGGATTACGTATTGATTCATGAGGACGTTAAAGAACGTTTCTTGCAGTTGATTGAAGAAGAAGCCTTCAAACAGTATGGGAATGGCGTCGGCGTCTCATCCTACGTCAAAATCGTATCGGACGATCATCTGAATCGCCTCAGCAGTTACTTGTCGCAAGGGACGATCGAATTCGGTGGACAAGTCGATCCGGAAACGCGTAAGATGGCGCCGACCGTCATGACGAATGTAGCGGTGGATGCTCCAGTGATGCAAGACGAAATCTTCGGACCGATCCTGCCGGTGTTGACCTACCGTGAAATCGAAGAGGTCATCGCGTTCGTCAATAATCGTGACAAACCGCTTGCACTTTATCTGTTCACAGAGAACAAAGCCGTCGAACATCGTATCCTTGAACGGATTTCATTCGGTGGTGGATGTGTCAATGACACATTGATGCACGTCGCACAACATCACTTACCATTTGGTGGAGTCGGGGCGAGTGGCATGGGTGGATATCATGGCAAGTATAGTTTCGAGACGTTCAGCCATCGTAAAGGAATCGTCAAAAACACGACGACTTTCGATTTACCTTTCCGCTACATGCGAACAAATAGCAATTCCAAATGGATGCGCTTTTTGTTATGATGAGCTGTATTGAATACGTGGTATGAGAGGGATTTTGATTGTGAAGAAGAAATTAATTCGACTCATGAAAAAAACAGGTATGGTGGAGCGAAGTCTTCGGGTCATGATGCGAATCTTCACCTTATTTCCGGTACGGAAAAATCGTGTCATGTTTGAAAGCTTTTTGGGCAAACAGTACAATGATAGTCCTAAAGCCATCTACGATGAGTTGAAAAAGATGAACGTTGACTTAGAATTGATCATCAGCAAACAACGCGGTGTTTCTATGACGGATGAACAGGTGACATCTGTGAATCGGATGACGATCAAATGGATTTTTTTATTAGCTACTTCTCGCGTTTGGGTGTCCAATAGTCGCCTTCCTTCATGGCTAGTAAAACGAAAAGGTACTCTATATTATCAAACATGGCACGGAACGCCACTCAAAAAATTAGCGCTTGATATGGTGGATGTCCGAATGGCGAACACATCAACTGATCAATATAAAAAAGATTTTGTAAAAGAATCAGCAAAATGGGATGTCCTTCTCTCTCCGAACGCATACTCGAGTGAAATTTTTAAAAGAGCGTTTGGATACGAAGGAAAAATGTTAGAAATCGGATATCCTAGAAACGATGTGCTGTACCAAAATGAAAAACATGAAAGTATTATTGAGCGGGTAAAGGCACATTATCAAATAGAAACCGATAAAAAGATTATTTTATATGCTCCAACATGGAGAGATGATGATTACGTTGAGCAAGGAAACTACTCATTTACGTTACCTTTCTCCATTGAACGATTTGAGGAAGAATTTGGAGATGAGTATACAATGCTTGTACGACTCCATTATCTTGTTGGCGATCAATTGGATTTGAGTGCTGTCTCAGCGATTAAGAATGCCTCTAGATATCCGGAAATTTCTGAGCTATACTTAGCGGCAGATATCTTGATAACGGATTATTCCTCAGTGATGTTCGATTATGCGCACTTAAAACGTCCGATGCTATTCTACACCTATGATCTCAAACATTATCGTGATCATCTAAGAGGATTCTATTTTTCTTTTGAGGAAGAAGCACCGGGTCCGTTGATTCAAGAAGAGCAAATTCTTTTTGAAGAAATCAGACAGATCGAGTCGTGGGAGCGACGATTCGATTTGAAAAGTGAAGCATTTCGTCGTCATTATTGCGAATGGGATGACGGTCACGCAGCACAAAGAGCTGCGCTGGATATCTTAGAGAATATTAAATAAACGGGGAGTGTTTTTAGATGAAGAAGGTCATTACGTACGGTACATTTGATTTGTTACATTGGGGACATATCAATATTTTACGTCGCGCTAAAGAAATGGGAGATTACCTCATCGTGGCAATTTCGACAGATGAATTCAATCGTCTTAAGCATAAACAAGCGTACCATAACTATGAGAATCGTAAATTAATCTTAGAAGCAATTCGTTATGTGGATGAAGTCATTCCAGAGAACAACTGGGAACAAAAAGTAGAAGACGTTCAAAAACATAATGTTGATGTATTCGTTATGGGTGACGACTGGAAAGGTGAATTCGACTTCTTAAAAGACCATTGTGAAGTCGTTTACTTGGAGCGCACTGAAGGAATTTCAACTAGCCAAATTAAGAATGAGCTAGGCTCGAATTAATGGATGAAGAGACCTCGCGGGAGTGAGGTCTCTTTTTTAAGGGAGTCACTAAATATGCGTTCAATGATTATTTCGATCTATTTATTTATCTTTCGAATAGTCTATCAACTATTTTGTTTTTTACCCATTCAAGAAAAGACGTTATTTTGGATGAGCTATGGTGAAAATGCTATGCCAATACATCTTCGCTTAAATCAACGAAACAACCAACAAAAGCAAGTTCTTATCTTCGACGAACGCTATATGCGGGCGACAGATTGTTGGAATGTCAGTCGCAAAATTGCTTATCATCCAATGCGATTGATTACGATTTCTTATCATTTAGCTACTTCTCGTCATGTTTTTTTAGATAATTATATTGGAGAATTCAGCGTTTCCTCTACTCGAAAAAATACAAGGCGGATTCAATTGTGGCATGCCGCTGGAACGTTAAAACAGTTTGGGCTGACCTCATCGAAAACTCGTTCGATGTCCACGTCGACACAGAAACGATTTCGACGTGTCTATCAAGAATACGGAGATTTTATTGTTCCAGGAATGCGGTGTGCTGAACAATTCATGATGCCGCACGATTTAGAACGATCCCACTTTAAAGCGTTCGGCATGCCACGAACGGACTATTGGTTTGATGAGGAGCAACGAAAACAGAAAACAGTGGAATTAAGAAAACAATACGCAAAGACTGATCGTCGGATCTTATTGTATGCACCGACATACCGGGAATACAAAGAAACAGAAGATCATACGATTCAACAGTTTGAAAAACTTGCTCAAGCGGGATGGACGATTCTCGTTAAATTGCATCCGACGATTCAAGCGCTTTCGACCTATCGTTCTAGCCATATCCATCTTGTGGACGATACGTATTCAATCAATGATTACTTGCTGATCACAGATGTGCTCGTAACTGATTATTCCTCCATTCCATTTGAAAGCTGTCTCCTCAACATTCCGGCGTTCCTGTACACACCGGATATCGATACATATCGACAACTACCAGGTCTCGTCGATCAGTATCCGAAACCATTGCCTGTGCGACAGACGGAGCGAATGGAACAATTGATGGATTGGATCATGTCTGAGACGATACTAGAAGAGTGCCGTCAGCACATGGAGGAATTTCAAACGAGTTGGTATGATCATCCCCCTGGTCAAGCAGTGGAACGCATCGTTGATCATTATTACGGAGATATATGATACTCAATCTGACGATTGCTTTAGTTTTAGAAAGCGGTCGTCAGATAAATTTTCGAAAACAAATGTGAAACATTGAACAAAGTTTGACAATCTTTTGAAAATCCATTCTTTTCGACTGTGATGTTCTATACTAAAAGCAGAAGAAGAGGAGAGGAGAAATGGATATGCTAACTTGTGGAACGACTGAAGCCAATACGTTCGTCTTATCACCCGAAACGCGAACGTTGCTTGAGAGCTTCATGACAGAAACGACGTTCAAAAAGGATTCCATTGTCTGTTGGGAAGGGGAAATGAACGATAAGTTGTTTTATGTGAAACAAGGAGGCGTCAAACTATCGAAGTTGACGAAAAAAGGCAGTCCATTACTCATGTTTTTATATTTCAAAGGAGATTTGTTTGGCGAATTTGATGTAGGAGAAGCTTTTCCGAGTTCCTACAGTATTGAAACGATGGAAGATAGCATCATCGGATTCTTATCGAAAAACCAATTAGAAGAGCTTATGAAAAAAGACGGTGCCTTTGCGCTTGAGATCATGCGATGGCAAGCATTAATGCGGAAGCAAACGGAAACGAAATTACGTGACTTACTACTGTTTGGAAAACCAGGGGCATTAGCTTCGACGTTACTTCGCTTGATTGCGATGGAAGGGGAACAAGTGGGAGAAACGTATCGTCTTGCGAAGCGACCATCCGACGGTGAGTTTGGTCAATTGATTGGTGCACCACGTGAGACCGTTAATCGTATGTTTTCTCAGTGGAAAAAAGAAGGGGTCGTTTCGATGACAGCAAAAGAAATCACCATTCACGATCCGCAATATCTACGGGATCTGTGTCATTGTGAAGGGTGTCCAGCAGGTGTTTGTCGAATTTAATAAGATGTACGAATCATCCCGACGCGAAACAGGACTTTCCTGTCTCGCGTTATTTTTGTGTATAAAATTTTTTTCTACGCTCGTTTAGATGTGAACTTTCTGTGTGTTTTCGAAATGAAAAGTGCGGAATTTTCATATTTAAAGTGATATTTATCACAGTTTCCAGACTTGCTGAATTCTTACAATAAAGACAAGTTCAGAGTAGGAAAGGAGTAATCACGATGAGTCAAAAGACAGAATCGAACCTAAAAGGAACATTCGTTGCCGTCCTGATCGTAGCAGGTGTCATCATCGGGATGTGGAGTTCAATCTTTCTATTGTTCATATCACGTTAAGGAGGAATCACGATGCACATTCATCGTTTAGAAAAAATCTGGCTGATCTTCGGAGTAGCGATGCTCGCGATCTTCTTGACGATCATCGGTATATCCGCTTTTGCATCCGGAAATCAACCGCCATCCGATGCGACATTGATTGATCCGACGAAAGTCGATCAGACGAAACCGTTTGATAAGCCAGGACTAAAGAAAATTGATGACAACCGATATGAAGCGGTCATCGTTTCACAAGCTTTTCAGTTTACACCCAAAGATATGGTCATACCTAAAGGGGCGACAGTCGATTTTCTCGTGACATCGAAGGACGTCGTTCATGGATTTGAAATCGTTAAGACGAACGTCAATATGATGGTCGTTCCCGGACATATTAATTCGATTGAGTATACGTTCAAGGAAGCAGGCGAATATCTCATCGTCTGTAATGAATATTGTGGTAATGCCCATCATATGATGGCAACGAAAATCAAGGTGGTGGAATAAGATGAATGCTATATCAAATAAACTAAGACAGTTCGAGATGGAGCGTGGTCTACCCGCTACCGTCATCGGAGTCAAGGAAGCGAAACTGGCCTTTGCACATGTTAGTTTTTCACTTGTCGCCTTATTGATCGGTGGTCTATGTGGATTACTACAAACGATGGTACGGACAGGTGCCATTCCAGAAATCGCTGGAATCGGATACTATGAGCTTCTGACTGCTCACGGATTGATGCTTGCAATCGTCTTTACGACGTTATTCATTTTCGGATTATTGTTCTCATTTTTAGGTCAATCGTTCGGACGCTTCGAAGAGTTTCCGCGACGTCTCGGATGGGTCGGGTTCTGGTTCATGATTCTTGGTGTCGTCCTCGTCACGTGGATGGTGCTTGCAGGTGAAGCTTCCGTCCTCTATACGTTCTATGCACCACTCAAGGCACATCCTGTTTTTTATATCGGACTCGTCATCTTCGTCGTCGGAACGTGGATCGCGTCTGGTGCCATGTTCCGAATGTATGCTGATTATAAGCGGGAACACCCTGGTGTTCATCCACCGCTTCAAGCCTACATGAGCATTATGACTGCCTTGTTATGGGTGGTTGCGACACTCGGCGTAGCGGCAACGATTCTCTTTCAACTTCTTCCTTTATCTCTTGGTTGGACGGATAAGGTCGGGATCGAGCTATCTCGGACGCTATTTTGGTACTTTGGTCATCCGCTCGTCTATTTCTGGTTGTTACCTGCCTACATCGTCTGGTATACGGTCATTCCGAAAATCGTTGGTGGGAAGATTTTTTCTGACGCGTTAGCACGCATGTCGTTCTTGTTATTCCTACTCTTTTCATTCCCTGTAGGTTTTCACCATCAATTGTTAGAGCCAGGGATTTCTGCATTTTGGAAGTATGTCCAAGTCGTCTTGACATTCCTCGTCATCATTCCATCATTGATGACTGCCTTCTCGATGTTTGCGACATTTGAGCTAGCAGGTCGCCGTAAGGGAGCAACTGGCATATTTGGTTGGGTGAAGAAAATGCCATATCGGGATGTCCGGTTCCTTGCACCGTTCATCGGGATGTTGTTCTTCATTCCAGCAGGTGCAGGTGGTGTCATTAATGCATCGCATCAGCTGAACATCATCGTTCATAACACATTATGGGTTACGGGACACTTTCATATCACGGTCGGTGCTGCTGTCGCACTAACGTTCTTCGGAACAGCCTACTGGCTTGTCCCGCTCCTACGTGGTCGGACGTTAACAGCGGCAATGAATCGTCTTGGACTTATTCAAACGGCTGCCTGGACGATCGGAATGCTCTTCATGTCGACTGCGATGCACATCTCAGGATTACTCGGTAATCCACGACGGACGGGACCAGCCACCTACTTCAAGGATTCAATCGTCGCTGACTGGATTCCATATCATGTCGCAATGGCGATCGGCGGAACGATTTTATTCATCTCGATTCTGCTATTCCTCTATGCGATGTTCCAACTGGCCTTCCGAGCGCCAAAAGGAACGGAAGAATTTCCGATTGCTGAAACGGAAGAAGAGGCGATGGCAACGCCACTCTTCTTTGAAAATTGGAAGCTATGGATTTTCGTGACGTTCGCTTTGATTGCGTTTGCGTACACGGTACCGATTTGGCATATGATTGAAAATGCCCCTCCAGGAGCTCCCGGATGGAGACTCTGGTAAGACAGTGAAGAGGGGACTGACTCAAAAAAAGAATGACGCGTCATTACACACCATTTCCTCAGGCGAGACAAAGCCCCCCTTTCCTACTTCATTTAAGCAAGAAAGGGGGGCTTGTTTGTCTCTGACAACGCATAAATGCGCTTTTCCTGTAGGAGTTGCGTGTGACGCGTCATTCTTTTTATTACGAGATAAGGGAGGCAGATC
>NZ_WBYY01000109.1:0-10956 GCF_048985645.1 Exiguobacterium sp. A1_3_1
TGGGCTCGGAGATGTGTATAAGAGACAGATCTAATACCAATGGAGTTTCAAGACGAATTCGAGTATAGCTTAGATGTAACTGCTAATATTGTAATGCTTTGCTCAGTTTGTCATAAACGAATTCATCACGAAAGCATTACTCAAAGCAAAGAGATAATAAAAAAACTATATGATCAAAGAATTGGCAGAATGAAGCAATGCGGAATTTCCATACCGTTAAAAAAGCTTCTTTTGTATTATAGGTAATTTCAAAGGGATTATTTAATCAAAAAATTCTTAAGGCAACTGAAATATTAATATATTATGATAGTTCGTAATCAAAGGAGAAAAATGATGAATCGGCTGCTATTAGAGAGTTCTGTTCGATTATCTAATAATATGACAGAAGCTAAATTTTACGAAGAGTTACAAAAATGGATTCATGAACAAGGAAGTATATTTGAAATAGACTTGCAAAACAAGGATCAGGAGTTAAGCATTCAAAATGCGCAACATAAGGCTATTTTTAGTAAAGACGGGATAAAAAGATATAGTTTACATATTATGTGGAACACGAATGAGGAGTGTCAGAAAGTTACCGTAGTTATGATGAATCCTAGTCATGCTAATGAAAGATTCAGCGATCCAACAGTAACATTTATGACAAAATATGCGCAAAAGTATTTTAAGGCGGGTAGTCTTAAAATTGTCAATATAAGCCCAATTATCAATCCCGACTCTCAAGCTCTTAATGAAGATTACTTTATCAATGATACTATTAATGAGAAGGCAATAGAAGAAGCGATAGAGTGGGCTGATACTGTGTTTTTAGCTTGGGGCGATCTAGGTAGATATGGCGTTGAAGCAATGGGGAATAAATTCAGGAATTTACTGAGTTCAAATCATCAGAAGTTATATTGCTTTGCACAAAATCAAATGGGTCAGCCAAAACATCGAAATCAACGACCACCTTACCAACTAATTCATAAACTAATAAGAGTAAATCTAAATGCGATCTTTTAATTATTATGAGCTGTTTTCAAATGATTTTTTATCTTTGATAATATGGGGTCCCGTGAGTCTTTCATATATTTAATAAAGGAAACAAGCACCGTTTCTTTAATGTTACTCGAATGATCGGTAGATGTATTATTGATACTAGACCAAAATTACTTATCTTCTATATGTGAATATATATTAAAAAATTCCCCTTATCTTATAAAGAGGTATCATAGTCTATTCATGAAGAAGGTTGTACATTTTTTGTGCATAAGAATCTTATTTATTTATACAAACAGAAATTAATAAAGAATACAAAGGCATATAAAATAGCATAATTCAAATATCTAATCAAAAAATGATAAGATAAATTAAAGTATACATTTCGATGTCGAAAAATTAAGCTATTTTTTATTTTCTAGAAGTTTAATAATAGTGTATGCTAATAAAAGGTTAGTTTAAAATAGCTGATTTTATTATGATCTCATGAACAGCTTAAAATTTTATGTACTTAGAAATAGTGTGATTTTTAAATACACAATTTTTTGGAACGTAAAAAGTATCTAACAAATAAAACAGTTGATTTTTGATTGAATAAAAGTATAATAAAAGTAACAGCAGTCAACTAACGCCTCTTAACAATGCGAAACACAGTTGGCCTTTTTTTATGTCAAAATTCAAGGCGGAGTTTTTTTTAAGATGGATAATTCCAAAAAAATTAAATTTGTAGATGTTGAACAATTATTTTATACAGATGAGCTTTACGATGTAAGAGACATTGACAAAATTAATTTTTATTTTGATCAACCGCAAAAAACAAAGCTTCTTATGAAATCTCCTTATTCAATAGAAGAAATGATTGAAAAATTGAAAAAAGATAATATGTCTTTCACTTTGGAAGAAGAGAATGAATGTAAGGATTTTTTAAGAAAAGTAAATTATTACACGTTCAAATACTATTCAAATGATTTATTTGGTAAAGGCATTGAAAAAAGCTTTACTGCGGTGAAAGCAACTTATAGTTACGATCATTACTTACGAAGTTGGCTACACGACTTGATTTCTAGACTAGAAGTATTCTTGCGGTCTTCCATTATCGATATATTAGCTCAAAATTATCAATCAGATAATTTTCAACCTGCTCAATTTTATTTAGATGAAGATATTTATTTCGAGGAGAAAGGGAAACGTTCTAGAACTAAGAAGGAGAGAGTAATTAGAGTTAATAAATTATATGAAAATTTCTATAAAACGATCCAAGCTAATAAACAAAAGCATGAAGCGATTAAACACCATGAACAGAATTATGGTGCTACACCAGTCTGGTTATTGTTTGATTTAATGACTTTAGGTAGTCTTTCAACATTCTATAGCTTATTGATTCCTCAGTATAAAACTCTTGTGGCTCGAAAAATGACTACGAATGCCAAAGAAAATAGGCTATTAGGCGATTTATTAGCAAGCTGGATTGATTCATTAAGACACTTAAGAAATGTAGTGTCACACACAGGTAAAATTTACGGTACTAATTTCAATTTAATTCCGAAAGAGCATGAGAATGACAAATTGTACATAGAAGAATTGAGACGATTTCATTATGACAAAAGGTTAATAATTCATTTGCTATTCATGAGAAGACTCTTTATGGTGATGACTGATGAAGATCACACCATATGGAATGAGAAAATCGAAGAATTGTATTCAAAGTCTAAGGAAAGTGATTCTGTTTTACTTTCCAAAATCGGATTTGTTGATGGAACGAAAGCGAAATTACTTATTAATGAAATACCAGAAAAGTCATAGGATCAGGTACGATAAGAGAATTCGTTTAAACGGTTAACTTGTTTACTTTCTTATGAATATTACTTTTCGCTAACTTTGAATAAAAAAATCATAGAAGTAGGCAGTATTATTCGTTCGACTGTCTACTTCTATGAGAAAACCGTAGTTATAGATTATTTGTTAAAAGAACTGATAATAATACCTTGTATTTCCGTTGACGATTAAATACCACCGTCCAGCGCCTTGTACAGATATGGTTACTGGAGAACTTGTTTGGTGACCGCCAAAGTACTTAAAACGTCGGCCGCTTTTATAATGTTGATAATTGATGCTATCTACTAAAAATACATCTGCTGCATGTTGCAATTCTACTCTAACAGTTAATGTAGAGTCTGTATCCGCATAAGGAATTCGATCCATATTATCACCTCCTTTGAATGGTAATGAGCTTATTTTAATACTAATTCAGGATTAGAGGCTTTAAAGTGTGTTCTGATTTTAGTTTCATTTATAAAACTAAAAGGTACGATTTCTCGAGACTTTAATTGTTTCAAGTAGTGCGCTTCACGAAGTGGAACAAATGAAGTCAACTTCCAAATCTTTGATTCGTTGAAACCAATCGATCGAATGTTATGCATGAGGCGATCAATTGTATTAGGATCCTGCAGCCATATAACCTTTGCTTTGATACCATAAATTATTATCCTCATTTTTCTTCAGATTTTGACCACACATAGTAGCCGTATCAATTCGATCAATCATCGCAATGATATTACGAGTGCCAATCAACTTTCCTACTTTTCTTACAACTTCCAAATCTACATGTTCGCTATCAAAATTCATACAGATAGTGATATCTCCAGCAGCAGCAGCTTTAATCAACGTTCCTGGAACTTGTCCTACTTTCTCGCAAATATTATCAAGCGACCATTTTTGGATTTCTGAATCGTATAACTCATGTAGTCTGACTTTCTTTCCTTCTGATGTTCTCCACGTATGCATAAAATTTAATGGCATATCATTAAACAAATGATCTATAAGTATAGGTGTAGAATCTGTAAAGTGGTTTGCCTTTTTAGCGACCTTGATGATTTTCTCAATTAACTCTGAAGTATAGTAGGGTCATTTTTTTGAAAGTGTCCTAATTCAGGTTTAATACCATTCTTAATCAGTACTTCAACAATCTATTCAATCGTCGGATGATCTTCCGTAATTTGATCCTTTAAATAAGAATTGTTTGTCATCGCGTCGGGTGAAAGAACAGTATATAAAGCGAGTAAATGTATGAATCGTAAAAAGAGATGGGCAATGTATCTAGAAGGGTTGTTAACACTTTCACTCCGTGTCGTGCTTATGATCATAGCTAGTATAGGTATAGCACCTTGAGATGCACTGAATATCGCATTAGAGCGAAATATAGGAATGAGTATTGGTTTTTGAGTGTTCACAATAGGGAGTGAACTGATTTTTATCAATGGTCTAATTAAACAAGGTATATCTAATCTGTTAAGTTTTATACATATTTTCATTATTGGTTTGTTAGTAGATGGATTAAATATTCATATTACGAATGAGATTGATTCAGAGAATCGATCTACTAGCTGATTATTATTTTTTTATTGGGATATTGATAATAAGTTGTGGACTTGCTTTGTATATATGCTCTTCTTTACTTGCTGTTCTTAATGATGAATTTATGATTAAACTTAGCAAGCGAACAAGCTGGAAGCTGGCAATAAAAAAGACATGCGGAGAGTGTACAGCCTTTTGTATCGCGTTTTAAATGGATCAAGTGGTATCGAAACGTTATTCGTCCATTGTTTTTTTAGATATTTTAATTGATATAGTGTCTCGCATTTTTGATATGATTAAAATACCAAAATATTGACACAAGAAAGGGGTATAATGGCAAAAATAACAAAAATTGATTGATTAGCTATCGTATCACGATCCACTGTACCACGCGTACTAAATAATCATCTTTGTGTAACAGAGCAAAAAGAGAAGCTGTTTTAGAGGCCATTCGTTTGACCAATTACGATACAAACAAATTGATGGGCTAATGGTTGCTCCAACAGTGACTTCAGCATCAGTCTTGCTGGAAATCAGTAAATACGGTCCGATAGTATCATGTGAGTGGTCGAAAGGAGATCATTCTCAAATATACATTGATCATTCCGATGGAATTGAACTAGCCATGAATCACCTTTAGGAGAGTAGATATCAAAGCGTAGCGCTTTGTTTAAGAAATCCAGATAGCAGTGTTGGAAAAAGTCGTAAAAATGCATTTTATAAGTATATCCATTAGAGTAATTTTAGTCGGAAACGATTATGTGGCAGCAGGAATCATTCACCAAGCGAGACTGTTAAAAATAAAGATTCCAAAAAAATGTGCTGTGACAGATTTGATAATCAATTGATTACTGAAGCAATCGATATTACCACTATCGATCAGCCGATTCATCAATTAGGAGTGCAAGTAGTCAGAATGATAGATGGTTTAATTAATCGTCAAACAATCTACTTAAATGTGAACTTAAAAATACATGTGCAAGGAGAGCTGATTAAATGCGAAAACTGATTATATTCCATCAAAATAATTACAATCCAAAGACTAAAGAGAGATTTAAAACGAAAGAGTTTTTATTTAGTATTCTTTTATTATGTGGTTTTTTAGTGAGCATTCTTCTTATTCCACTATTATCTAATTATTTTGTACTTCTTGTCTCATGGATACTACCAGCTGGTTTTGCGATAGGAACATATCGTTACTTTAATTATTTAGAAAGAGAAACAGATTTTTTTGTAAATAAGAATGAGGAATACAAAATAGCATTAAAAAAACAGTTAAATGAAGAAAGTATAGTTAACAGTGCTCAACTTGATGTACTTATAAAAACATTAACTGAAGAGCGAGATGGAAATCAGAAACAGTTAGGTGTCGCTTTTCCATTCGTCGTTCTAGGCGTCACCTTAATTTCGACTCTTTCCAATAAGGGGCAAGTCACTAATGAAACATTAGCTTTATATTTTGTAATCTATTTTTTTGCAGCCTTAGTGATACATGCTATCTTAAAAATTTGTGAGCCATTTTTTAATTTGTATGCAGATCGTGTGGCTACATTGATTAGTTTTTTAAGGGAAATTCAAATCGAGTGGCTAAATGATCGTTCAAGAGAAACTGTCACTATTTTAGATCAAGAGGAAAGAAAAAATGATAAGAAACTTTCAGTTGAAATTGAATCTGCAATGACTAAAACTTCACCAGTAGATACTAAAGAAACGAATCCATTAGTTTAATGTAATAAAAAATTAAAAACGACATTTTAATCAGCAAGTTGTTATTATCGTATAAATTACCTCTTTTTAAGACATAAGACAACGTTCTTATAAAAACTAAAAGGAGGAAATAAACAAATGGTTAATTTGGCAGTTAGCAACAAAAAAACTGCACCTAAAATGTTAGCACTAGGTGCATTGGCAGTTTTACTAGCAACAACGAGTGTTTCAGCAGCAACATCTACAGCATCACTAAACTATACAGCAAGTGCTGAGGGCGGAAAAATTAATATTCACGATGGCTCGTCACGTATGACAGTAACTAATAGCGGTGGAGGACCATTCCAATTAATCGGATACGCTAAAAAAAGTATTGTAGTTTTACCTGATCCAACTGTTCATACTAGCTATGCTCGCCCTGTTACAGAGGTAAAATCATCATTTTCTCCAGCACCATCCACATATTACGCAGAAGCATGGGCAGAATATAGTTCTAAAGATATCCGCGGAACTGTAAAGATTACAGATTAATGATATAAGACCTTTCTAATAATTAGAAAGGTCTTATTATACTAATTTCATATAGAAGGTGTGAATAATTTGAAGAAAATCATAAATTCATTCGTATTTTATTCAAAGATTAATTACAAAAATCCATTATTTATCGTATCTTCACTTTTTGGCTTTATCTATCTATCAATAATGATCTATACATACACGTTGTCCGAGATCTCTAACCCCGGGAACTTTCTACAATTGTCGTCTTTCTTAATACAGGGGAGCATGCTAGTATTTGTTTTTTTAGGTTATCATGCTGCAATTACTGAAACAAAAGAAGATATTAATAACTTTTTTAGCTCGATACCTAATAGTATAAGTGTCAAAAGTATTTCAAATTATTTCTTTGTATTTGTAAATAACATCTTATTCTCAGTAGGATCTACACTGATAATATTGATGATATTCTATTTTTCAGGATACAGAGAATCAGAAATCTACGTTAACTCAATCAAATTTATTATGCTGTATTGGTTCTTCCCAAATTTAATTATTTCTTTAATTGGATTTTACATCGGACAAATTTCAAATAGTAAAATTAATTATTCCGTACTAATTTTAATATGGCTGGTCCTTTCTCCTACAAACGTTTATGTTTTAGAACCATTTTTTAATATACTCGGCATGAAAGAGATCCCTGCCTTTATTCATCTTGGAATTGATAATCCTCAAATGTCTTACAACGCATTAAGCGGGTTTTTATTTCCGCAAGGAGATCTAACAAATAAATACGTTTGGACGTTAATGCTGTTTCTATTGATAGCAATCAAATTATTTAATAATTCGTATTCGTTTTTTAAATTCCAAAAAAGTTTAGCACTAACGCTCATTATACCGGTGTTAGTAGTAGGATTTTCAAATTTTCAAAAAAATGAAAAAATTACACCTGAAAAATTTAACAAAAGAAATATCAACGAGTTGGATTACTATTACAACTATACTCCTGAAAAAGTAAACTCGTTAAAGAACTTTGATTACGACATTAAACAATACGATATTCAATTGAGCATTGAGAATCAGTTAAAAAGCGAAGTGAAGATTTACTTTAAAGACGAAGAAAAGGGTGAAAAAGTTTTTTCTTTATATCATCAATTTTCTGTATCTTCTATAAAAGATGAGGAGAGAAAAGTAGTTAGATTTAAGCAAGATAAGGACTTTTTAAAAATTTACTTAGATAGACCGACAAAGTCCATTGTTATTAATTATAAAGGTAGTTCATCTCCGTTTATGGAAGCTAAAGCATCACATGCATACTTACCATTTTATTTCTCGTGGTACCCTGTAAAATCAGTAAATCCTGCAATGAAAAGTGTTTACAATTCAAATACGCGATTATCAGTGTATGATACATCAAAAATAAAGTTCAATTTAAAATTGAATGGCAACGTTCAATTAATGGATAGTCTTGGAGAAAAAAACAATAATACGTATCAAATAACAAGTGATAGCGGGATAAACATTATTTATGGTGAGCTCAAAGACAAAACCATTAATAATTATCGTGTTGTGTACCCGATTACTTGGGAAAATAATATTGAGACTATAGCTAAATACATTGACAAATTAAGAGAAACATTTAATCTTATAAATCAAGTTTTTCATAAAAAAGCTTATAAATTTCCTGAAAATATTTATATTGTACCTGGAAGAGGCGCAAATGATGTTTTACCTACAGAAACTATGTGGTACCAAAAAAACAAAAATCTATTTATTTTAGTAAGTCCTTATGAACATCACAATAAATTAACTTTTGATATCATGAGCAAAGATATTTCATATCAACTCGTAGGTGCTATGACATGGAAAATACAAAATAACTATACCGAAAATGACAATATTCCAATCATATTTAATGTCTTAACAACAAATTACATTAATAAAATGCATAAAATAGCAAAAGAAGAGTATTCGGAAGGTGATTTTTGGATCAGTGAAGTATATGACAATGAATCTAAAAAAAATAAAAAATATATTGAAGAAATAATCAACTTTATTAGCACAAGTGATGATGACAAAGCTGCAAGATTATTAAGAAGATGGAACGATTTAATGAGGAACAAAGAACTTACATGGTATCAATTAAAAAATCAATTGATTAAATCAGGAGGTAACAAATGATTTATATTAAAAATATTTCAAAAATCAAAAATAAAAAAAGTATTTTAGATGATGTTTCACTAAATATTGAAGGAATATACGGGTTAATTGGACCAAACGGTGCTGGAAAAACAACATTGATGAGAGCTATTGCAGGCATTATTAGTGTTGATAATGGAACGATTGACTTAGAGCATTCAGATGATCTTAGTATAAAACCTAAGAAGATTAAAGACATTCGGAATCTGATTGGCTATCTTCCACAAGATTTTAATTTATACCCGAAAGCAACTGTACAAGATTGTTTAAATCATATTGCAATACTTAAAGGGTTAAAAAATAGTGATGAAAGAGCAAAGAGAATTGATTATGTACTTAAAAAAGTAAATTTACTTGAATCAAAAACTAAACAAGTTGGAAATTTATCTGGTGGAATGAGAAAAAGACTTGGGATTGCACAATTATTTTTAACTGATCCTCAAATTATCATAGTTGACGAGCCGACATCTGGATTAGATATTTACGAAAGAATACGTTTTAGAAACTTATTGAAGGAACTTTCTAGAGAAAAAACTGTAATTATTTCTTCGCATATTGTAGAAGATATTGAATTTTTATGTACAAAAGTAGGGATCATTAAAGAGGGGAAATTACTTGTTGAATCAACCCCCCAAGCGCTTGCTAGCTATGCGAAAGGGTTAGTTTGGGAAATGAAAATAAATCATGATAGTTTAAATGAAATATTAAATAAATATATGGTTATTGAAGTTGATGAGATCAATATAGATACAATAAAAGTGAAAATTATTTCTACAGAAAATCCAGGAGGCGCGGTAGCAGTAAATCCTCGTTTTGTAGATGGTTATGTATCTATTATTAAAGAGCTAGGTGGTGAACAGTTTAGTGAAATTTCAAATTAAAAGTATTGGCTTTAATTTTTATATTCCTATTATTATAGCTTTATCATTAATGATTTATCTTTTAGGTTTCTATAACTCTAAATTTGATGCACAGTTCTTTTTAGTTCTTCAGATCATTTTTGTTCCGTCAATTTCATTATGGTCGTCACTTTTAGTGTACAGTCTCTATCATGAAAATTCAGAAGAAATAATGATTCAACTACCAAGTCAAAAAATTGCTAAATATAATGCTTATTTTATAAGCCTATTTTCACTATTGATCATTATTTTAGTTACTATATTTTGTATTAAGAGCGAAAGTTTTTCTTTTATCAGCTTATTTTTATTATTATTTACTCAGTCCTTGATACTATCAATTACTTCATTTTTAAGTAGTATACTTTTTAAAAGTGTTGAGGTGTCTTTACTAATAGTAATTATGTACTGTGGATCAGAGGGGTTGACGGGTGGGAAATTAATTCCATGGCCACATATTTTTTATTTTGATACTCAATTTACCATCAAAATAATTATTATAAATTTATTTGTTACTTTGATCTATTTAAGTATATGCACATGGATTTCTATAAAATATTTGAGAACGATTGAAAGAAGAATTCCATTTATTTAAATAAGTATAAATCAAAAAATGAATTGTCCTTTTTAATGAACTGAGCCCCGTAAAATGGACAGTTTAATAAAAAGACCAAGTTTTCTACGCTGCGATCAGATGGTTCCGATATTGTTTCGGGGTCATCTTTTTTAGGTTCCATTGACCGCGCTCGCAGTTGTAATAGCTGATGTAGTCCCCGACTATCTCTCGGACCTCCTCGATTGATTCGCACGAACGGTTGGTGACATAGTCCTTCAAATGACCGAAGAACGATTCGATCGGTGCGTTGTCGAGACAGTTGCCCCGACGGGACATGGACTGAACCAGTCCGAGGTCGCCAATGAGTCGCTGGTAGCTCGGATGGGTGTAGTGAAAGCCTTGGTCCGAATGAATCATTGCCTCGGGATGTCGCTTCTCTTGGAGATGCTCTTCGAGCTTTTTCATCGTCTGAAAGACGAGGTCCATGTGAAGACTCGTGGACAATTGGTGTGCCACGATCCCGCGTGTGGCGACGTCCTTCACACAAGACAGATAGACGTTCTCGCCGGAGGCGATAGGGAGGTAGGTGATATCGGTCACGAATACTTTCCCGGGCTCGCTCTGCCGGGAACTCGCGGTTCAATCGGTTCGGCACGACGCGGTGCTCGTGCGTCGCCCGAGAGAGCTTGCGATAAGAGTTCATCCTCCGGATTTTGGTCACGGTGTTATATTTGCGCATCAGCCGAAGAATCCGTTTATGGTTGATCGGGA
>NZ_WBYY01000110.1:0-10862 GCF_048985645.1 Exiguobacterium sp. A1_3_1
GTCATAGTCATAGCCATCACCATCATCACTAAAAAAGGGTCCTGAGGGGCTCTTTTTTTTTTGTTGAAAACGGTTGAATCGTGACATCTAATTGTCATATACAACGATTTAGATTAAAGTTGTATGAAATTGAAATCTTTTTGAGCAGAATGCTGTGTATCGATTGAAAAAAGTTTACAATGAATGGACGGGAATACCTTTATTGCTGGAGAAGGATAAAGGGAAAGGAGTTGAATTCCTTTAATGAAAACATGGCTGAATCGAACGATTGGACGGCAAATCATGTCTGCGTTTTATGTGATTTTTCTGACACTGCTGTTAACGACAGGTGGTGTCTACCTATATACGAAACAACAGGTGGATGAATCACGCCAAGAATTAAAGATGTTAAACGAACATCGGACACGGGCGACGGATTTGTACGAATCATGGCAAAGCATGCAGTACGAGATGCGTGGCTTCGTCTTGCTTGGTGACGAAGAGATGTTAAAAGAAATCGAAGCAAAGAAAAATGGCATCAATCAACAAACGACGTGGTTCGAGCGCAATGCACGCTTTAAAGAAGAACGGCAGTATGCAACGGACGCACGGGAACTCTACACGGCGTATACCCAACGCGTCATGCCAAGCCTCGTCAATTATGTCGCGGCGAAAAAAGACGGCAAAGTGACGGAACCGTTCTTGAAGATGCCGACGCTCGGAAAAGTGACGAAATCAAAACCACTCGATCCACAGCGGAAGTTCAACATCAAGACGAAGAGTGCGGCTGATATGAGTTCAAGTATCGTTGATATGGAGAGCGTTTTTACAAAATATCGTAATTCCTTAAACGATCAAGAGATGGCGGCGCAAGAGCGGCTTGGTAAACAAGTCAACTCGTCGCAAATTCTCGGAGCAGTCAATATCGCAATCCTCTTATTGATCACTCTCGTTTTCGTCCGACCATTCGTCCGCCGCTTGACGCGTCAGTTGCGTCAGTTGAACCGGGAAAGTGGGCGACTGGCTAAAGGCGAGGATGCGACACCGATCGTCATCACGAATCGTCAAGATGAGATCGGTGAGTTGACGACGACGTTCAACCAGATGGCAGCCGCCATTTCCGGGCAAAAACATCAACTCGTCGCAAATAACGACGAACTACAAAGTCAACAGGAAGAATTAATTGCTCAGCAAGAAGAACTTCAATCGCAACAGGAAGAACTCGAAGAAGCTCTCGACATCACGTTGCGCAACGAGACCCATTTGCGTTATCGCAATGAGTTGACCGAGACACTCGCGTCTCGTGAAACATTGACTGCGTATCCAGCGATCATCGAAAAATTGATCACGATTACCGATGCGGAGCTCGGAGCAATCGTCTTCTTAGAGCAAGACCGCTATACGGATCTCGTCTCGTACGGGATGACGGCAGCGCAAGAAAACCAGTTATTGCATGCTTCGACGTCATTACTCGAACGCACACGTCAAAACAAACGCGCTGTTCGCTCGACGAAACAAGTCGCGAGTCATCATCCGCTCCCATATCCGTACACGATGTACGAAATCGTCGTACCGGTGATGGATCCAGCGACGAACACAATGATTGCAAGCATTTATCTCGTCCGTTACCGGGATGCCTTTACGGAAGAGCAGACGAACGAAATCTGGTCGTTCTCCCGTCAATTGGCACTCTCCTTGCTCCGGATGCGTGTCTTTGAAGAAGTCGAACGAGAACGGGAAAAGACGTCCAAACTTCTCCATTCGATTCGGGAAGCGGTCATCTATATCGAAGGAGAGACGATTTTTGCCAATAAACCATTGCTCGCTTTATTCCATCATCCGGCGCACGATCAAGTGGCGGAAGAAGGATTGATGACGCTCGACGTCAAAATCGAAGAGTTGGCAGTGCAAGTCGATCAACATGAGGCGTTCTTAACCTACATGGATCATGTCTGCAGTCAGGAAATTCCGACGGAGAGCTTGGCGTTGTCCTTGAACGAGGAAGAGCGATTCGTCACGCTGTATGCAGAGGAAATTCATTACGGTGGTTGTTTCCGCGGTACGATGCTCGTCTTGCGCGACGTGACGGCAGAGACAGCGATCGACCGGATGAAATCGGAATTCGTCTCGACCGTCTCGCATGAGTTGCGGACACCGCTTGCCTCGATTTACGGCTACACGGAATTGATGCTCGCGCGCGACGTCCAGGAATCAAAACGTCAACGGTATCTCGAGACGATTCATGCGGAAACCGAACGGTTGACGAACCTCGTCAACGACTTCCTCGATGTCCAGCGCATGGAATCGAGTCAGCAACAGTATGACTTTAAACCGCTTGATCTGACGAAAGTCATTCAAGAAACGGTCGAGTTCCATACCGCTTCGGCAAAAGATCACGAGCTTGTCCTTGATTTTGAAGAAACGACGACGGGGCGGATTCATGCTGACGAACAAAAAATGCGTCAGCTGTTCACGAACCTGATCAACAATGCAATCAAGTATTCACCGGATGGTGGTCAAATCACGATCACGATGCGTCAAGTCGAAGATCGTGTACAGCTGAAGATCGAAGATGAGGGAATCGGCATTCCTCGTCACGCGTTACCACAACTGTTTAGTAAGTTTTATCGAGTCGATAATTCCGATAGTCGAAAAATCGGCGGTACCGGTCTTGGTCTTGCGATTTGTCAGGAAATCGTTCGTTCGCACGAAGGGATGATTCATGTCGAATCAACAGAAGGTGTCGGGTCCGCGTTCATCGTCGAACTACCGATCGTCCAGTCCGTCGTACCGGTCACGGAATCGGCAGATGAATGTTAATGTCAAAAGCGTTCTTTGATTTTTTAATCAAAGGGCGTTTTTTTGTTGGTTTCATCTGCAAAACGGGAATTAACTACTATCAAATAGAAAGGAAGTGAGGAGATGCGGCGAAGCAGATGGCCTTGTTAAGTCCGACGATCACTCATGCTTTGGATCCTGATCGAAGCCAGTAGTTCGTTCATTCCAGCTTATGTGATTGAGCGCTTTTACTGGGAAGACCGGGGAATGAGCATTGCCGACGTCGTCATCGCAGAAATCGTCTTTGCTTGGGTCATGTTGATTGGTGAGGTTCCGTTCGGTTTGTTATCCGATCGGTGGGGCAGAAAGCCGTTCATTCTGGCTGGTTTCGTATGTGAGTGGTTATCGTTTACGGTGTTGCTTGAAGCCTACTCATTACCTGCCTTCCTCTTGGCGATGGTCCTTGCCGGCATCGGTGGCGCAGCACTTAGTGGAGCACTTGAAGCCCACGTCTATGAAACATTGCGAATGCAAAGGATAGAAGAGCGATTCGAGCTGGTCTGGCGACTGATTTCAATCGGTGGTTTATTGACATCAGGACTTGCGGCACTTGTTGGAAGTTACGCCGTGCGATCGGTAGACTTGTTTTGGCACTATCACGTGTCCTGGTGGGTATTGCTCGGAACAGTACTGCTGACGTTTTTCTTAAAGGAAGCATCGCGAGAACAAGACGGAGAGACGAGTTCATTAAAGACATTGCTAAACGGTTTTTCGTTTCGACGCGTCTACGTTCGAATTCTTTGTCTTGTCTTGTTATACGGGGCGACGATTGATTTCGTCGATGAGTTTTGGCAACTTTATCTACGGGATCAAACGATACCGATGGTCCATTTCGGATTCGTTTTCGTGTTATTTCAAATCATGCAGGCGACCGGCGCGTCATTATCTCGGTTCCGATCTCCGGTCGGATGGGCGATGATCTATATCGTGTGTCTTACCGGATTGTCGGTTGCCTCACCGCTCGTCAGTATCGGGTTACTCGGAACGCTGTACTTGTGCTATGGCTGGGCTGAGCCTTATTTGACCACTGTCATCCAAGAAGTTGCGCCGCCAAATGGACGTGCAACGTTTACGTCACTGATCTCAGTCATTGAACGGTTAGCTGTGCTTGGAACCGGTACGCTGTTCGTCTTCGTCGAACGTGTCTTCTCGCTTCAGATGACCTATGCCGCGCTCGGTCTCGTCTCACTTATGTTGCTTCTATTGTATAGTGTGACGCGAACGCGTCAGAACTGAATCAAAAAAAGGACAAAGGTGTATTGACCTTTGTCCTTTTGACTGCCATTTATTACGACACGTGTCGTTGCTCCTGAGAGGAACGTGCTAATACCTGGCGAGCCGGTTGCCACATCAACAAGGAGAGGACTCCTGCAAGCGCATAGACGAGCTCGATCGCAAACAGATCGGCAAGCCATCCGAACAGCAGACTACCGAGACAGAAGCAGAGTGCATACACGGTTTGTTGCACGCTATAGACATACGGTAACCGTTCGAGTGGTGTCGTCGTCTGCAACAACGTATTCAGCTCGATCGCCCGGACTTGACTTGCAAACCCTTGGATCAGACAAGCGATCACGGCAAGTGTGACGATTGGAGCGAAAGCAAACAAGAAGGTCGCACTAATCGAAAAGCCGATACTACGATAAAGCAACGAACGCGTTCCACGACGACGTAACATCATGTAGCTGCCGGCGATCATGCTCAGCAGATAGAAGGCATTTAGAATGCCCCACCAGCGTTCCGATAGCTGGAAATGTGTATCGATGTAGACGAGGAACAGAGCAGAAATCCAAGCCGTACTGACGAACGCATCGATTCCGACGAGATACGTGTTGGCTTTCGCGAAAGAATGCGTTCGCGTGTAGCGAATACTCGACCGGAAGGAGACGTCTTCCCCTTCCATCGAAGGGTCGGGTAGAGAGCGGACGCTTCGATAGAACAGGTAGCTGATGAGACTGGCACCTAAAAACAGACCAGCCGAGACGGACAAGACGGAAAGAGGGGATAACGAGCTGACCAGGATGGCGCCGAGCGGCCACATGATGAGCTGAATCACTTGATTCGAACCTTGTACGAGACTGTTAGCTTTCTGGACATCCTGACACAGTCGAGGGATGAAGGCACTTTCGATCGGACGAGCAAATCCGTCGAAGAAAGCGATACATCCAACGAGTGCGAGGATAAGTGGCAGTGGTAAATCAAATCCCCAGATGACGCCTAATAGAATCGTCTTGAGGAGTTGACTGCCGAACAACAAGGAGGCATGGGGAACACGTTGAGCGACTTGGGCGAATAAGAAGCCGCTTCCTGTCATGCCTGCTGTGACGAGAACAGGAAACAGGGCAGCGAGACTCGCTTGCCCTGTCGTTTGATAGATCATCGCGATCAGGGAGACGATATAGAGCGCATCTCCCGCATTCGCAATCCATTGACTGACCAATAAAAGCGTAAACCGGTTCATTCTGAATGACCTCCATATCGTACGTATTTAGTTAGGAGTGAGAATTCAGAATGACTTACATTGGACGCCCTCATTTCATGTTTTTTTTCTAGTGTAAGAGGAAAAAAATGGATTGTCAATCAGAATCGTGATGAGATTTCAGTGCAACGGGTGTAAAGGGATCGACCATCGAAGTTGCGGCGGCTTCGTCTTGAGCACGAGATGCTGATAGCTTGATTGGTTTTAGTTGCTGGCGGAAGCGGAAAGCCCGTTCGAGTCGACTCATGAATAGATTGCTGAAAAAGACGACTAATGCTAACCCAATCAGTGGAACAAGGAACATATGATTGAGCCAAGACGTCGCTGAAAACTGGTTATAGTAATAACCGAACATTGAAGACCATTCAAAGATTGTTGGCATGACACCCTCATATAAATTGACTGTTCCGGCGAAGAAAATACCTAAGAGTGATAAATGGATCAGCAACATCAACGTTTGAATGAATTGTTGCATGAAGACAATCGTCAATGTCGGAACAAGGTGTGGCCAGATATGACGTCTAAACCGATACCACGGACTACCACCGAGTGTCTGGGCGACGATCATGAATTCTTGATTGAGCAATTGACGAGTCTCAGCAATTAGATAAAGCGACAAAGAGGGTATACCAAGTAGAATCAGGACGATCAACTCAAACGAGACGCGATCGAACAATGGTGGAACTACAGTCGAATCCATGAAGACAAGAGATGAAAATAAAAGCAGTAAAGAAACGAGAGAAAGTGGTAAAACTAAAAAACCATCAAGGATAAGTTTTAAGTATCGATTAACACGAGCATTTCGAAAAGCTAACGGAATCGCAACGACTAATGAGAGAGTCATTCGACTAATCGCAACAATCGTACATATACCAATCGTCCATTTAAAACCTTCAATCATCATTTGGAAAAGGTCATTACCGGACCGATCCGTACCTAGCCATTGATCACTTGACGGTTTTAGTGGTGACGTCGCAAGGAACGTACCATCTTCAGCATACCGGTTCGAAATCTGATTGACTTGACCATCGCGGAAAATCGTATTACCAAAGCTTAGCAATAGTAGACCGGTAAGTAGAATGAGGCAGAGCCAGAAAACTGGGTCTTTCATCAAGGTACGGCGCATCAAATCCCACCTTTCCAGGCGTTTGGAATCAACCATTCAGCCAGTAAATCAATGATGAAGATGGGTAGGTAGATTAAGAACAAGATGACCATCAAAATTGGCATTTGTCCAAAGTAAAGGGCGAAGCGAAACAGACCTTGGACCTGGAAAGTGTACTCAATGATTAACAAACTCGATAGTATCGTAATGATATTGGCTCGGAAAAATAGATAAAACCGATAGATCATCGTTGGCAGTAAATGTTTCCAGAAAAGGGCGGTTGGACGAATGCCTTTTGCGCGCGCGAGTTCGAGGAATGGTGCAGATTCTTGTTCGAGTACTTGTGTCGTCAGCCATTTAATAAAGAAAAATAATGTAGTCAGCGTCAAGGTGACGATTGGTAAAAAGCGAATCGAGTCTGCATAGGTTCCTGCAATCTCGATGTTGCTATAACCTGTCATTTTAAATAAATAAATGACAAGAAATTGTGAAAGAATGATCCAAAATAAGTCTGGAACCATTTCAAGCGTGCGTGTCGTCTGTTTTAATAGTGTCCGTGTTCGTCTGCCACTTCGATAAAACAGATAGGCGTAAAGAATCGCACACACAACGGAGACTAACATAGCTGTCGTAAAGATGATTAACGTCTCTTGAATATAGGGCTGTAAAGAAGGGAGTAGTAGAACTTCTTTTTGAGCAGTCACGTTAAAATAAGTGATCTCATCAAGTTTCGTTAATTGAGCAAATTGTTGCTGCAGACCTTCCCAGTAGCTTGCTGGGTTGAATTTCATTTGCGCAACGAGCGCAGGAAGGGCGCTGATCGCAATCAAGACAAAAAAAGCCACGATGAGCTGAATTGATTTTCGGGCGATAAAAAACATGAAGGGAAAAACTCCTTTCTTTGGATCCTTAACCGATGGCGAGGATCCGGTCATTGCCAATTTGGATCAACTGACTGTTCATATGTTTCCGGCGCAGTACGTAGCGTTCGAACTGTTGCGTTGCGATGAACGAATCACGCGTCGAAACCGTCGAGAGCGTCATCAGGACATGTTTTAATTGTGGTTGTCCTTCTTGTAGTGAAAGATGCGTCATTCGGTTCGCTCCGTCGAGTCGATTGAGGAATAGTTCGATCTTACAGCCTTCCTTGATTAATTCACTGATCAGGAATGCCGCTTGTTCGATGAACGTCTCGAATTGTTGATGGAGACCGTAACCGCTCGGGGCTGATAAATTCAAGGCAATCGTAAACGTATCCTGATTGCTCGTTTCGAACACTTTCGCCTGCAGGCGACCGGTCTTCGCCGTCGCATACCAATCGATCTCTTTTGACGGTTCCGCCGTATAAGGTTTTGCACCAAGCTGAACCAGTTTGTTCTTGAGCGGTGAGTAGCGGTCCGGTCGATCACCGATCCGTAAACGTTGTAAAAGAAGCGGCGTCGCTTGCGCTGTCAAGGACGGCAAGACTGTAAACGACGGATACGTATCGAACGTAAAGAGATAAACGCCCATCTTCCACGGCAAACGAATCGTCAAGATGATCTCATCGAATTCGGCTGGTCCACGACGAACCGTCTGAATTGGGATCGTCACTGCGTCTTCAGAGTCAATCACTGCATGAAACGTCGCCGGGTGAAGTGGATCCATCTCCGGGAAAATGACTCCGCCATCCGTGTGCAAACGAAGTGTCGCTTCGAGCCCAAGCTGACTCAAGGATTCGACACCGAAGACTTGTAAATGGAGTGTCGTCTGTTCCTGGTTGAACATCAATGATTCATAGTGCTTCCATTCAATTGCGACGTCCCGTCGGAGCTGCTTTTCTGTTCGCCCGACGACGAAATGAATCGTCGCCAAGGCTGCAAACAGGAAACCGAGGACGGAAAGACGCGGAATGAAGAGGAAGATGAACGTCATCGTGACGTACAGTGGAAAAAGTCGGCGTTCAAGCCAAAACGGGACGGAACGTTCAATCTGCATGATTCGTCACCCCATCTCGACCGGAACCGGCACGTCGTCCAGAATATGCGTCAAAACAGCCGCTTTCGTCGTCTTGATTCCACCTTCGAGTGTCAGTGTCAGGCGATGGGATAGGACGTGTTTTGCAAGATATTTGATATCTTCCGGGATGATGAAGTCGCGTTGATTCAAGAAAGCGTAGCTTTGCGAGGCGCGAAGTAATGCAATCGCTCCACGCGGACTGACACCGACTTCAATGAGTTCATGGTTTCGTGTCGCTTGAACGATGTGTAATAGATAATCAAGCACGTCTTGCGATGCATGGACGCGGCGTGCCTCTTCCTGCCAGGAAATCAAGTCACCGCCTGACGCGATGCCGACAGCTGACCGACGGACGTTCGTCAGAATCTCAGACAATAAGCGCCGTTCGTTCTCGAAATCCGGATAACCGACTTCGATCGCGACCATGAACCGGTCGAGTTGGGCGTCCGGTAGTGGGAAGGTTCCTGCCGATTCAATCGGGTTTTGTGTCGCGATGACGAAGAATGGGGCTGGCATCTGATAGGTCGTTCCACCAATCGAGACCTGACGCTCTTCCATCGCTTCAAGCAATGCCGATTGTGTCCGCGGAACGGCACGGTTAATCTCATCGATCAAGACGACGTTCGCGAACAGTGGACCGCGTTTATTCTCGAACTCCTGTGTCTTTAAATTGAAGAAGTCTGAACCGATGACGTCTGATGGGAGAAGATCCGCCGTGAACTGGATCCGCGAGAAGGCACTCTCGAAGCTCTGAGCGAGCGCCTTGGCGAGCATCGTTTTCCCCGTTCCCGGTACATCTTCTAGTAGAATATGTCCTTCTGCGATGAGTGCCGTCAGACAAAGATCGATGACGTCCGGTTTACCGAGATAGATCGAATTGAGTTGGTCTTTTAATTGTTGTAGTTTCATAGGAAATCCCTCCAAAGTTAAATGGTTGAGTAGCGTGCTAGTTGTTGTTCGAAGCGTAGAATTTCATCATCCGTGACGATCGTTTCCGACATATCACCGTAGCGAATATTCCGATATAACTGAAAATCGACAGCGACTTCAATCCGACGTAACCAGTCTTCAAGCGTTTCGTTCGGACGACGTTGCTGACTGCGCGGTAAGTGTTGCTCAAAACGAATGACGAGATCACGGACACGTGAAGACGAATACGATGCATACAGATAAGGCGATTTTCTTAAAGAAGCAGGACGAAAGATTGATTGAGCAAATGGAACGTCATCCGTTACTTCTCCTGTAGACCTGCGCCGTTTTTTCACGAGATGTGACTGAACGAGTTTCCAGACCATGAAACTAAACAAGCTGATTAAAATGACATATTGCAGATAAGAAAAGGGGGAGTCAGAAGCATCCGCTTTAAGAGATTTCCAGAGCTCTTTTGGACCAGGTCGTGGATCGATCGGTTCAAAAGGCATTTTGCCTTTTGTTTTAGTAGGTGAGTGACCGTTTTTAAAACTAATTTCGCCGTTCGCTTCAGTTTCTGCAATCGAAGGCTTTTTAAAAGGATCCGGCATGATGTAATGCGTATAGACGTACGTCGTGACGGTTTGAAACAAGAACAGACCAATCAGAATGACACCAAGCGACATGATAAAGCGTTGCCGTAACACAAGCGATCCTCCTTCCTGTTTTTAAGGAAAAAATATCCATATGTACTTAGGAAGATTTTAGCATACACGCTTAACAAATAAAAACAATTTTCTGAAAATAAAGACAAGGTGAGACGATTCATTTTCGAGTGGTGAGGGTATGATGGAATCAGTGGTTCTTGAAAGAGAAAGGGTGTTTTGTATGAAATTGATTATTTTTGGAGCGACGGGTCAAACGGGGCAAGAACTGGTCAAGCAAGCGATTGATCACGGGCATGAGGTCACAGCCTTCGTCCGCAGTCCGGAAAAACTGACACTACGTGACGAACGGTTACACGTCGTTAAAGGCGACGTGCTCGATCAAGAAGCGGTGACGGCTGCTGTTGCCGGAC
This sequence comes from Exiguobacterium sp. A1_3_1, assembly GCF_048985645.1. NCBI lineage: Bacteria > Bacillati > Bacillota > Bacilli > Caryophanales > Exiguobacterium > Exiguobacterium sp. A1_3_1. The sequence continues at coordinate 10,387 of NZ_WBYY01000110.1, forward strand.
AAGAGGCTGTCCTGACGGCTCTTGGCACAGAGAGTCTTGCATACAGCGGCTTTTTAGAACGGAGTCTCGTCCGGATCGTGACAGCGATGAAAAAACAGGGGGTAGACCGGATCGGTTATGTTGCGTCTGCCGGTGTTGATGATGAATTACCGGGTGTACAAGGGATGCTCGCTCAGCGGATTCTGAAAAATCCACTGAAGGATCACCGCCAAGCGATCGCGCTTTTACAACAAGCAGATTTGAACTATACGGTAGCCCGACCACTTCGCTTACTGAACGGTCCGTTGACGGGACTTTATCGTCAAGCAGATACAGGTGTACCGGAAGATGCGAAACAGATCAATCGCGCAGATGTGGCGCATTTCCTCTTACAAGCGATTGAAACAGAAGATCATATCAAATCGAGTGTCGGTCTCGCTGAATGATGAAGAAGGGGCTGACTCAAAAGTCAGTCTCTACAAAGATAAGGGTGACAG
>NZ_WBYY01000111.1:0-10789 GCF_048985645.1 Exiguobacterium sp. A1_3_1
GCAATCAACTGTTCGATACTCATAACTTTTTTTATTTCTATTTTATCTTCAAATTTGGAAATATATTGAGTGTATAAAGCTCTTGCATCATAGAAAAACAATTGACGATCTTTAACATCGAATGCCTCGATATTTACAGTAATATGACTTCCCATATCTTCTTGAGCAAACATCCGAGAAGCAAATTCAAATATCTCAGTGAATAATAGAAGGGTGCTTATTATTTCTAAACCCTTTCCATTGACTTTAGATTGATAGTAATCCTCCATAGATTCTTCGTACATTGCTTTATAATACACAAATTGCCCGCTCTTAAAAAATCTGAAAAATTCATTATAATGCATAGATTTCTCTGATGTTTGTACAAATCTATTTCCATTATCAAGAGTCGAAATATGTGGAAAGTCCCATCCTCTTAGACTTAACTTATTTTTATACAATCGATCTGTACATTCAGATAAAGTTTCTATTCTATTTTCTTTATAGTGTGTTGGTTTAATTGTGATTTTCCAGTAACCTGCTTTCTGAATATTTCTGAATATTTCGTTGTTCTCTATTCCATCTAACTCAGCTTCATACATAATTGAAGAGTTATCATCAGTTATTTGTAATCCACTATCTCGTACTCTTGTATAGAATTCCTTTATCCCTTTATTTATTGCTGTATTAATTAATTCTCTCATTTCAGACTGTGATTTAATGATTGCTGACTCTGGTTTTGACTTAGAACGAGAAAAAATAGCACCCTCGGTTAAGTTTTCATCACCATTTTTCTTACAAATAATCGGTATTTCTTCGAATTCTGGTATTCTGAATAACCAAAATTTTTTCCCGCTCTCTTCAACTGGATGCATTTGAAATGATATAGGAGGATCTGCAAACTTATTTACTTGTACTACAACATCATCGTAGTTAATTTTTTGGAAATGTTCTAAGTCCATTCCGCAGAGTTTTTCTTTTTGTAGTGTTTTATTGTCATCAATTCCTAGAACTAAATAGCCTCCGTCTTTAGTATTACTCATAGAAAGAATGCATTTTACAATCTTTGCTTTGTGTTTAGGGTCTGCCCAGTCATAGCTCTTTTTAAATTCAATATTTCTTGTTTCTCCTCCAACGTTTAATAGCTCTAGTATTGTCTCGTACAAGTTTAGTTCCCTCCATTTTGTGAGTCATTATTGCTTGCTGTTAAACAATTTTTAGCTTTGTTCACACGCAAAATTATCTTTATCCCGATCCATCTTGTCCTGATAAGCAGGGTGATCGCTCGGAACTCCATCTGGATACATAGTTCTAAGATCCGTACAATTCGCAAAATCTGTTTGTACTACTTCGGCAGCGGCTTCTTCTTCCTCTTGTGCAATGCGCTCTTCTTCGGCTTTTTCCTCAGCTTCTTTTTGGGCAGCTAGTTCAGCAGCTTTCTTCTCTTCTGCCTTTTTCTCAGCAGCGCGTTTGGCAGCTTCTTTTTCCTCTGCTTTCTTTTGAGCTGCAATCTTAGCTTTACGTTCACGTTCTTCTTTAGCTTTTTCTTTTGCTTCAGCCTCTTTTTTAGCTTTGTCATCAGCTATATTTTTTTCTTCAGAGTCCTCTGCTTTTATTGTCTTGATTTGCTCGGTTTTAACGGGATCAGCCTTGTCTTCATCATCATCCCCATCAACTATTCCAGAGAGGAGCGAGAAGTAGATCAGTGAAGCGACTAACATTTTCCATACTTTACCGCTTCGATACCCAGGTATCTTTCTGTACCATGGACGAGCGGGTAACAATATCTTTTTTTGTCTTTCAATCAGCCTTGCGACTTCTTTTCCTTCCTCATCACCTACAAAAATCGTAAGAATAACCGTTTTTTGATGTCGATAGGTACGATCATTTTTACGATCGCTCTTAGATAGTTCGTTGGGGATTTGGTTCCAGTGATAGTGAACTAAAAGCTCGACGGACTGTTGGTGAAGGATGTAAAAATAAAGACCTTCTTTTTCCGTAGCAACAACATAGAATGGATCACTGTAAGTAGTAGACTTCGCTTTACCTAATGTGACGAATCCTTTTGGATGAAGTCGATCGAATTCATTCAGTGGAAACGGACGACGGGTAGACATGATTTTTCCTCTTCATGGCAATCTGTTGTATGGATAAAAGAGACGTCGCTTAAAGCTGCGTCTCTTTTCCACTTGTTCAGCTAACTAAGTTATTTCGTAGGAATCTCAACTGTATAGCGTTCTGCTAACGGTTCAAACGTTTCGTCATTTGGACTATCGACTATAAATTTGACGTTTGTAATTTTGTTTGGCGCGGCACTAGCGATAAAAATAACGGTTCCTTTTTTCTTTACCTTGCCAATATACTCTCCACCTACATCTTCTGATAGGACCATCGAAGCATCAATTTGCTCGGCAGTATTGGTTGTTAATTTGGCTTGGTTCGGATGGAAGTTGATCGTTGCGTCACTTGTATTTTCTGCTTCCACCTCGAAAACAATCAATGTAAGTTTCTCTTTGCCATCAAACAAATCTAAATACTGTTTTGATGGTTTGAAGTCCGAGGTTTGGACTTTATTAATTTTAAAAATGATTGGTCCTAAGTTCGTAGAAATGTTTAATTTCTTATTCGTAAAGTAATTAATCTTTGTTCCGAACTCTGACTTTTCTACTTTAGGAGTTTCCTCTTTTTTTACTGAAGCCTCTTTAGCTCCATTTTCTTTCTCTTCTTTTTTCTCAACTTCTGCTGTGGAGGTAGCTTCAGCTTTCTTTGTTGATGAACTTTCCTCTGCGCAACCGGTCAGCAACATAGCAGCGGTTAATGATGTTCCCATAATAAAACGTTTCATTGATGATTCTCCCTTAAAATGCGTTACCCTTTATTTTATCAATTTAAGAACAAGAGGAATAACTTTCCTTTTAAGAAAGAGGGAAGAAATGTGATTATTCGTCCGACAGATTTCGACAAAAAATAGTTAATATTGTCGAAAAGTTTTCATCATAAGAGAAGGATGTCAACTTGTAAAAATAAAACAGTTCCTTCATAATGAAAAATAGGAACATAAGTTCTTGTAAAAGGTGGGGGATAGATGGATAGCATGTGTACTAAAAAAGTAATCTTGAAAACCAATGAAGGATTCGAAGGACTTAGAGGATTTTGGAGTGACGAACTAGAGGCTTATGTAATGTTTCGTAATAAAGATATTATGGTTGCTGAGGAAGTTGAATATTGGCATCCTAAATTGGATAAATTTAAAGACACAGCCGATTAAGCTGTGTCTTTTGCAATACTTTCTTTTGCTAGTAAAAAAATAAAATATACCATTATTATTTGCTTTTATAGAGAAAATTATTTTTCTGTACTATTTGATTTAAAAGAGGATTCAGTCATAGCAAGATTAACTTGATCACGCATATACTGGATGATTTTATCGATTTTTTGTTGATCTAGAGATTGAAGTTCTTCCTCAGAAAAATTCATTCCAATCAGCTTATTAGTGATTGATACTTGTTCAATATAGTTAGTAAGCGTATTTTCAGGTCTGTCTACTCGACCGACCAAATAGTCAACAGTTACACCAAAAGTATCAGCTAATAACACTAGGGTAGACGGATCTGGCTGTCGTTTACCATTTTCGAATCTAGATAAAGTTGCTGGGGTAATACCAAGTTTTGCAGCGGTATCATCTTGTGGCCATCCACGGTTTAAGCGTAATTCTTTTAGACGATCTCCTCTAAATGCTTTCTCCATAATCATCATCTCCATAATCAATTATCTCCTTTCAATATAGCACTTTTGCCAAAACGGAAAATGTATATTACCGAAATGGAAATAAGGTATTGACTATTACCTTATTGGTAAGTTAAATTGAATATACAAGTTACCGAATTGGTAATAAGAGAAGAGGTGAAAGACAATGGGAGATCCTCAAATTGATTTATCCAGATTGAAGCTGGCTCGGAAAGAGCGTAACCTCTCACTCAAGGAAGTTGCTAAAATTACAGGCTATGAGTCAGCTGCGACAATCAGTAGAATCGAGTCTGGAAAACGTGGAATCAAATCAACACTTCTAAAGAAATTATCAACGTTGTACGGAAAGCCGTTAGATTATTTTTTTGTTGATTGATTACCGAATCGGTAATTATAACTATCTAAACTACTTTTACCCGATTTCTAAAACTGAAAATCATGAAGGAGCGAACAAATGAGCCAACTCACTAAAGTATTTAATGGCAACAACATCCGGATGGTTGAAGAAAAAGGAACTCCGCTATTTGTCGCAGTAGATGTCGCCTTTACTCTGGGATATCAAAAACCGAATAACGCAATCAATCGTCACTGCAAGGGTGTCACCCTGAAACGGGGCATCACAGATTCGTTAGGTCGAGTTCAAGAAATGCGTGTCATCCGAGAATCAGATGTCTATCGACTTGTGATCAACTCGAAGTTACCTGCTGCTCAAGATTTCGAAAACTGGATCATGGAAGATGTTCTACCTTCAATCCGCAGAACGGGATGGTATGAAGTGCCAAAAAACATCCCATTCGCTGAATTATTTCAAGCGACCGCTCAACTACTCGAGAAACAAGAGGAAACGGAGAGCGCAATCACGGTGCTCACAGAAAAAATTGATCTACGCACGACTCTCGACCACGGACAACAATTGGCGATCGAACAAGCCAAGAAACGTCGAGCGGAAGAACTATGGAGAGAGTTGGTCGAAAAGCCATCTGATTTGTATGACACGAAAGGCAAACTCTACGGTCGTTTCGGAAGCGACATCAAGCGTGCCTTTGCCGTCTCATCCTATCGTGACATCCGCCAGAACCAATTCGAAGAAGCGCTCTCATACGTTAAGCATTGGCGCCCGGCGCTCATCTGAAGAAAGGAGGAAGGTCATGTTATTCAACGAGCAAGAATTCAAGCGCATGATCGCGGATGGGATTGCAGAGTCACTCGCAGCCATCGCTCGTAAACGCGAATATCTGACGATTCCGGAAGTATGCGAGGAACTACGCTGTAGCCGCAGCATGATTGACAAACAGATCCGAGAGAATGGATTACCAATCACTCGAGTCGACGGCAAAATCATCATCCGTCGTGAACATCTCTACAAATGGCTCGACGAACGTGTCGAGAGTACAGACTGGAATTACATCATGGGAGGGGAAAAACGACATGCCACTCTATAAGAATCTTGATGAACTAGCCAATACACTGGTGGATCGGTTCCACGAGAACCCGACACTCTTACCGCTTCTCAACGTCGAGGACGTCGTCTCGAGCATCTTCGTCGATGTGATGCGGGAGATGGTCGAAGAAGCAGAACCCGACGCGTTGGTCCAGTTCAAGCAGATGGTCAAGAATGACCCGATCATCGCGATCGACGCCGTCAACAAACAGCATGTCCTGCATCTGATGGAAGACACGTTCGACATGCATCTGCTTCAGATGGATCCTCCGAACAAGCTGAAATGAACGCATACGTCATCTATGGCTTCGGCTTGATCGCTTTCAGCATTGCCTTCGGTGGCGTCGGGTTCGACGTCCTGAAGAATCGTTCGGAAAGGAGGTGAACCAGTTGTCACCAGAGCTCGTCTACATGGCAGGCGTCACTTGGCTCTTCGTCATGATCATCGCGCCACTTGCATGCGTCTTCCTCCGTTGGCTCGAACGAGAACCGGAAGACGCAAAAAATGCCATCACTCAAGAGAGCGATGACACACTTTAGCCTAGGAACTCTAGTGTATCACGCTCCGGACAGGAGGGAAACCATGAGAGTCATACAAGTTAGCCGCACACGAGCGGAAGATCCGCATGAGGTGATTCGGCAGGAAGCAGAGACGATCCGTCATTTCATCGAACAACTCGACGTCCTCTTCCCGAATGCGCTACCGGAAGGGTCAGCCGCATGGAGCGCCTTGAACGCCATCCACACCGCGTCGACGCGGATCACGGAAGCAAATGAACGTACACGAAACGTGTCACAGAAAGCACTGGGGTGAATTACATGTCCATCATACGCATCAAGAAGGAAGACAACTATGTCGTTCTCGACAAGACGCTCCTGAACGAAAAGACATTGAGCTGGAAAGCAAAGGGACTGCACAGCTATCTCATGGGATTGCCGGACGACTGGAAGGTCCGGGAGACGGATCTCGTTAATCGTTCGAGTGACGGAAGAGCGAGCACGCGATCAGCCATCAAGGAACTGACGGACGCTGGTTATATCAAGCGCGTCCCTGTCCGAGAGAAAGGCAAGTTCAAGGAATGGGAGTTCGTCGTCCATGAACGCCCGGTGTTCGCAAGCGATCCAGAAGAACCGGATACCGACGAGGGACGAAATGAAGAACCGGATGAACCGGAGGGAGAACCAAGCCCACCAGAATGCGAAAATCAGAAACTGGTCCCACCAGAATCCGATTTTCCAAAAGTGGAAAAACCAAAAGTGGAAAATCGAACACTACTAAGTATTGAAGGTACTAAAGAACCAAAAGAACTAAAAGATTTAGTAGTAGTAGACGCGGGCGCGGAAGACGCACTGACGAAACTGATCGACTTCTACCGAAAGAACATCGAACCACTCGCGCCACCGTTCACGATCGAGAAGATCGAGGACGACGTCAAGAGTTATGGCGCCGAGCTGGTCCAGTTCGCCATCGAGACAGCGACGCTCTCGAACGTCCGCAAGTACACCTATATCACCGGCATCCTGAAGACCTGGGCACAAGCAGGCGTCCAGACGGTCGAGCAAGCGAAGAATCAAGCGAACCAGTTCCGCGAACGACAACGGACCCGTGGTGGAAATCGACGTCATGCATCGTCCGGCATGAAGGAACCGGAATGGCTCGCGAAAGAGAAGGCGAAGCAACAAGCGCACGAAGCGAAGCAGAAGGAGGCGTTCACGTCAGACGTCCCTGACGACGAAGAGGTCGCGGCACTCCTTCGATCGCTCGAGACACCGGAAAGGAGTTGAGCATCCCACACATCATCGAACGGCTGACGACTGAGCATCTCCGGAAGCTTCGGTACGCGCTCGGTCTGAACAAACGGAAGAAGCCGTGGCGAAACTACTACGGATCGATTGGCGCGAACGCCGACTGGGAGCACTTGTGCACCCTCGGCATCGCTAGACGGTCTCCGAGTGCTACGAAACACGTCACCTATACCGTGACCTTTGAAGCGGCAAAGGCACTCTATGGCAAGCCGATGTCACGGAACTACTTCGACAATTGCCTAGACGAGACAGGAGGGAAAGGGCATGAACCTATTCGACGCCATGAAAGAAATCGTCGCCGGAAGCATCCGCTCAGCCGAACTGGATATCAAGGGCGGTACGATCCGGATCACACTTGAACCGGATGGATATCTGACGAAGCACGTCCGTCATTACGGCAATGACAACTTCTATCGTGCAGCCTATCAAGGATTTTCACCGGAAGAATGCCAAGCAGATTGGAACGTCACTCGGAATTCATGATGTCTCGAGGAGGAACAGGATGCGGATCAAGTTGACAGACACGGATGAGGCACGACTGGATCGTCGCATCGCGGAGCATGAGAGCCGCGGTGCACGGTTCCTTGGTAAAGAACAGTATCTCCACAACAAGAAGGAGTTCGCGACCGAACACTACACCGGTCGCAAGCGATACGTCAGTAGTCACGGCAATACCCGACACACGGCATATATCGAGTTGCCGGAACGGGAGAAAAAAGGAGGGGTGACATGAAGACGCTCGTCTTCCGGAAACACACGCTCGAGCACGAGCAGATTTTGCTCATCTCGAACCAGATCCGTCGGCATACTCTGGTCGACGGGAAGCTCGTCAAGGTCGAGGAAGGACTACGACCGATCACGACGGCGTTGATGCTATCGTACGAACGACGCGAGTGGACGCTCGAAGGGCGTGCCCTCGAGGAACACGAGGTAACGGCACGATGGCCAAGCGTCGAGCACGCATAAAATACAGCGGATCAAGACCCCAGTTGTTCGAGCGTCGCGAGAAGAGCCAGTACATAGTGCTGTACATCCCGGACGCACCACAACATGAGACGCAACGCTTGATCAAGGAAGGGTGGAGACCGCTGAGACTCTAACACGAAAGGGAAGACGGCACAGGATGGAATTCATCGCACATAAGTTGACCAAAGCACAACGGACGTTGGTCGAGAACAAGCTGAGAAGCCTGTTCACGCTCCCGTCCCGCATCGAGTCACTCAAGGCACGGAGCGCACCGTCCATCACGGCTGGGTATCAGGCAAGCGAGGTACAACGCAACACGAGACCGTCGAGCAACGTCGAGAAGGCGGTCATGCTACTCGAACAACTTCGGCAAGCGGAAGCAGAACACCGGCTCTTGCTCCGGATCAGGGAGGAACTCGAGGAGACCGATCCAGACTTGAACCAGATCTGGGATCTCCGATTCCGTCCGAAGTTCAAGTACACGGATAACGTCGTCATCGAGATGATGCGCTACGGCAACCGCAACACCTACTACGAGGCGAAGGACAAGCTACTCGGGACCGTCGCCGACCATTTCGGTATCTGGGAGGACTGACATGATTATCGATTTCAAGCGTTATCGCTACGAACGACTGAAAGAGAAACGACCACGCAGCGTTTCCTTGTTCCTCGCGGACAAGACGCCGAACCCATTCTGGAAGGAGGATGCTAATGAGACACCATGCCAACCGCGGAAAACGGTTCGAGACGATGCTCGAGATGTCAAATCGTCACTACAGACTTAAGAAAGTCGCGCACGTCCGGAAGACCTTTCCGGAAGCAAAGTTCCAGCTCGACAAGGAAGGCAATGTCCGCAAGTACTGGTTCGAAAAATCAGGCGGACTGGACTTCGCTGGGATGCATCAGGGGCGGTACCTCTCGTTCGACGCGAAATCGACGAAGAACGCGACTTCCTTCCCGCTGAAGAACATCGAGACGCATCAATTCGATGAACTCCGACGCATCGAGGATTTTGGCGGCATGGCGTTCCTGTTGATCCACTTCGAGAAACTAGGCAAGACGTTCTATCTCTCGAGCGGCGACGCACTGGACTGGGCGAACCAACGCGAACGCAAGTCGATCCCGCTGAGCTGGTTCGAGGAACAGACGAGCGAGGTCGTCTCGAGGGACGGCGTCCTGCTCGACTATCTGAGTATCGCAACGGAACACTACTAATCATGGAATGGGGCGAATGACATGGAACAAACAACACAACTAGCAGGGCAAGAAGAGAAGAAGGTGACGTTCAACACGCTCTACCGTCTCGTCGAGGACGAGTATCACATGCTCGGCACTGGCGGGAACGGACAACGCGTCATCCTGATCGACATGATGGGCAAGATGGACGCATTGCGTCCGGAAGTCGAGACGGACGAGGAAGCGGTCGTCGGGATGATCTTAGAGGACTGGGAACGACGCTATGAGGAAATGCGCATCCCGCGCTTCCGGAGTGAGCAGGGCATGCTGTTGCGCTTGATCGATACCGCGAAATCTGCGTCATGAAACGTAGACCACCGAAGTCACGGACCGGCTATTGTCCGGTCTGCGGACGTCGGCTCACGACGACGGAAAGCCAAAGGGAAGGCATCGGACCCGTCTGTAAGGAAAAATGGCTGCGGCGACAGACCGATACCGGCAACCAACTCCATCTGGAACTCGAAGGGAGCGATACACATGAATCCTGATCCAATGCTCGAACGCATCCTAGCCGACAAACGCTCGATGACGACGACACAAGTCGCGAAAGGATACGGCATGTCAGCAAGGAAGCTGAACGCTCTCCTCGAGCAAGCTGGTATCCAGCGGAAGGTCAACGGGAGCTGGGAACTCTGTACAGCACATTTGAAGCGCGGTCTCGTCACGATCAACGAATATCCGTTCATGCACCGCAATGGCAGCAGGGATTGCAAGACCACGATGACGTGGACGCCAATTGGTCGGCTCCAGATCCACGACATCATCCAATCACAATCAACCAATCGGAGGGAATCACATGCCACAACCTAAAATCAACCTCAACGAATTCGCGGAAGGCGCATTCGCAGAACGTGTCAACAATGCCTTAAGAGAAGTCTATGCGAATATCGCGGACCTCAACACGGATCCGACAAAGAAGCGGAAGGTGACGATCTCGATGACCTTGTCAGCGGACGAACAGCGTGACCTTGCGATGGTCGACATCAGCGTTAAGACGACGTTGACGCCAGCACGTGCCATCGGTTCGAAGATTATCATCGACGTCGATGGCGAAGGGAACGCAGTTGGTCAAGAACTCAAGTCGAGCATGCCAGGTCAAATGATGATCACGGAGAACGGCGATATCGCGAACGACGTCGGTGTCCCGATTAAAGAGAGTCCAGAATACCCGAACGAAGTCGTCATCGACTTGCGAGACGCACGTTCTTCACGCGCTTAATCCCAACACAACCCACCACAATCAAAGGAGCTGTTCATATGTCATTACTCAAAGACGCATTCAACTGGATTAAGGATCACGGTCAATTCCAAACTACTCAGGTACACGGTCGTATTGTCTCAGACCGCGAACTTTATGCTATCAAGGCACCAACTTCAAGCGCACTTCAGGTTCATACGCTGACGGCACTCGTCGAGTATATCCAAAGCGAGTTCGACACGAACGAACCGCTACTCATCCACATTAAAGACCCAGAAACGGTCACCGTCATGAGCAAACTTAACAATGATCAGAATCGGAATCACTACATCCAAGCTAGTGCCTACGTCCCGTCCTTCCGATTCGACTCGTACTACGATCCGGAAGACATCAATATCTGTCTCTTATACACATCT
>NZ_WBYY01000112.1:0-10765 GCF_048985645.1 Exiguobacterium sp. A1_3_1
CGTGATATCTATAAATAAGACAGGTAGAACTCACATCTGAGGAAATATGTGAGTTTTCTTTTTTTGTTTTTAAAACGACCGTTTTGTATACAAAAATAAACATTTTTTCACAAGCGTGTATTTAGTCGATTGATTACAATTTTAAAGTCTATAAACTCATCTTTTTATCAATATGTTTTTAACAACTTAATCTACGTAAATAAGACAAACAAAACTATGTATACATTTCGATGTCGAAATAAATACATAGTTTTTTATTAGGTAACTTATTTGTTTTTTAAGAAGCGTCACTTTACATGTATGATTAGTGTGAACTACCAGCTGATGGTGACAAATTGTAGGATACAAAACTAAGCCCACAACTTAAAAGAAGATAAACTCGCAATAATACATTTAGACTCGGTCATCATGACTCGCTAAAAGAGTTCCAGAAAAATACTATGAACAATATCAGTGCTCTTCAAAAAAAGCGAATCACCCATGTGACTCGCTTTAACATTTTAACTTAAGATCGAGGAAACCACAGCATGATGGCAACTCCTATCAAACAGACAAATGCGCCGATCCAATCATACAGATCCGGCATCTTTTTATCGATCCCCCATCCCCATAAAACTGATAACACAATGAACACACCACCATAGGCTGCGTATATTTTACCGAATGTCGGGAAGGTCTGTAAGGTAGCAATGACACCATACAACGCTAATAATAAACCACCACTAATCCCTAAATAGACGGATCGTCCTTCCCGTAACCATAACCAAATAAGATACCCGCCACCAATCTCAGCGAGACCCGCCACAATGAATACTACGATCGATACACCCAATTGAACCTTGCCTCCTACATATAGCCAATGTCACTGTAAGCATACGTGATGTCTTAATAGGAAGAAAGACTTCTGATCATGAACGAGAGGTATGATTCTTAAGTCCAGATCGCTTCGTTTTAAATTGTTCGACCAAATCAGCAAAGGATACTTGATCCATCGCTTCTTGATAGCGCTGCTCCGCTTCTTGTATAGGCAGTGTTAGTAATTGACGAACATCTTGCTGAAACGACTCCCCCTGCCTCCCTTCTGGTATCTTCCGGAGCGCTCGCATGACTTCTCCTAAGGAAATGTCCGCGAACGGTTTACCGAGTAATATCCCTCCGCGCCGACCTCGGATGGTCGTTAAAATATCCGTTTGCCCAAGTATATGAATGACCTTAATTAAATGATTCTTAGAAAGGTCGCATTGAGTACTGATTTCATCAATCGTAACGTATGGTGATTCAGTTTTCCGAAGGGTATTGCACGCTAGACCCATGTAAAGAATTACTGCTATACCATATTCCATTGCGATTGTAAGGCGCATACCTGGTGCCCTCCGATTAGTGTATTTCTTAAAAGCATTCTAAAAGGATTCATCCCTACTTCACTATACTTTTTTACGTTTAAGCGTTTATGAAGATAAGCATAACGCATTGTATCATTGATAACTGCGAATTGACTGTTAATGAAGCCCTCATTAATCACCTTATCTCGATGATTAATGAGGGCTTCATTGAACAGCTTTATCCCAAGTCCAATAGGGAGCACCTTTTAATAAAATCAGGTAGTCTAGCCAATCCATAAAATCAAGTGCTGTCGCATCTAAATTTTCTTCAAAATTGATAGACTCTCCGATCCACATTCGCTTTTTATTCTCACCATGCATTTCGTATACTATCCATTCCCCATTCGGTCCGAATCCAATTGGCAAGAAATTGATCGGACATTCCCAAATCACCAAAAGTTCTATTATTTCATCGATTGAAAATAGCTCATATCCGCCTCCGTATAATGGATCGTAGAAAAGACGCGCTCCATTGTTCTCTCTCAAGAATGCCTTGATGTCCTCCGTCACCTCGCTCGGAAGCTTAGAAATTTCATCTTCTGTTGCTCCAGTAAAAAAACTAAAATGATCATAAGCAAGAGACTCTTCATCTTTTTGAGACTGTAACCGATTATTCTTAACCTTCTTTTTTAGTGAGATAACTTCCTCCAATAGCGTCACTCCTCTTATGACTTATAGATCTCTTATGAATCAAACAATTATTTTATCGACTTTAAAAAGTAATAAGAAATACAACTTATTACTTAGATAAACTGTGTCGTGATATTACTGTATTTTTTTTCATCAATTCAAAAAAATTATCAATAAAGTCATATAGTGAATATGCCCTGATTTAAATAAAATAGTCATAAAACCGTTCAAATTCGTATTTTTATTTGATAGGCTTTTTTACAAAGAACATAATACCATTGACTCAAACTATTTCTTAATTTTCCTTTGATAGTTTTTTCTTCAGTTTAAGATTGCTTACCAAATGTTTTATTATATCGTAAGTAATCTTTTAGTATCAATTTATCTTTTCTACATGACCTTTACCGAGTAAACGTCGGACCTCCATCTTCTAAAAATAAACTCTAATCTTCTGAGTCATGTCACAGTCAACTTTTTAATAGTGATCGCTTTTCATTCAAAGGCAATTTTACGTCCGCTTGAAGGGAAACTAACTTAATAATCGTCTGCATCACCGCGTCTTGATCATTTGTACCTGTAATGAAGTGGGCTATTTCCTTCAGCTCATCGACTGCATTTCTGACAGCGAAACTATAGTCGGCGCGGATCATCAACTCTAAATCGTTGTACCCGTCTCCAAAAGCTACTGTTTCTTGTGGCGTAACATTCAATATTTTTTGAAGCTGTTCTACAGTCGTCCCTTTATGGACATTTACATTTGCTATATCTATCCATGCAGCTTCTGATGCCACAATGTATGCACTATCGGCAAAGTGTGCTATTTTTTCTTTCGTTTCGAAGCATCTTAACTCTGGATCATGTACGGTAATTTTTATAAAATCATCAGTTATTTCACTGAAGCTAGATATCTGTTTGACATTCGCATATGATCCTCTCACTATCTGTGCTTCTTCAGGTGAAATCGTACTTTTCGTAATCGCTCCTTGTCTTGTACAGGCAATGATTGTGTGCGTAGGACTAATTTTTTCGAGTTCACTAATAATACTTAAGCCTTTTTTGTTTTCTAATAATGATTCATAGATAAATTCTCCTTGATGCTTTATCCGAGTTGCGCTATCTCCTAAAATCCATAAATCATTCGCGTCTTCACCAAATAACTCTTCTACTCGTTCACACTGTTTGCCACTTACCGGAGCAAAAGTTACTCCCTTATTTACCATTAGCTCCTTTACTTCTTTGTATAACGTTCGGTTAAAGTCTCCTCTACTGTTTAAGAAAGTACCATCCATATCAGTTAAGATTAATTTGATCATATTCTCATCTCCTATTTTAAATTTGATTTCAGACCTATGCATTTCCTGAATGATCGAGACACTGCTGACATTACTGTATTCGTATCTCCATTATAGTGTATATACATTTTAATAATACATGTACAATTTACCTATTTGTCATTATTGAATAATTTTTTCAAATGCCACACCTATTCAACAATGAAAAAATGCAGAAGTACTAAAATACAAGTCACTATCTGTATGTAAGAAACGAGCTATCAAATCTATGCGCAACTCATCAAGGGACAAAGAAATCGAAATTATAATTCTTCTTAAACGAAAGGAACAGTTATTGTCGAGTTAAGATCTTTTTCGAAAGATCAAACAATCCTTCTTGTTATCTGTCAGAAAACACAAAAAACACCTTATTTCCGCTATAGTCTCGGAATTAAGGTGTCTCTTCTATTTCATAAAGCGTGTATTCAAACAGCTACTCATAGTTGACGTTTTCGAAGTAAGCGTAAAGCATTCAACGTCACAAGGACAGCAGCTCCTGTATCACTGAGGACCGCCATCCAGAGCGTCAACCATCCTGGGAAGACGAGCACCATTGCAACGACTTTGATAAAAATCGAGAACGCGATATTTTGCTTGATGATGGTCAGTGTCGCCTTACTCAAATCTAGTGTATAAGGCAACTTGTTTAGATTATCCGCCATCAGGACGATATCCGCTGTCTCAAGAACGGTATCCGTTCCAGCGCCTCCCATCACGATGCTCAAGTCCGCCGTGACAAAAGCCGGCGCATCATTGATCCCGTCACCGACCATCGCCGTCCGCAGCGGTTGTCGTTTCATGTGTTCGATGACGTGAACTTTATCCTGTGGCAACAGATTCGCGTGGACTTCATCCAGCTGGAGTTGCTGACTGATATGTGATGCAGCACCGGCATTGTCACCCGTTACCATGACGAGTCGCTTGATGCCTACTTTATCCTTCAATCGACGTAAAGCATCGAAACTTTCCTCTCGGACAGCATCAGAGAGACAGAACAACGCGAGGAGCTGTGTCTCATCTGCGAGGAATACGACGGTATTTCCTTGCTGTTCGAGACTCGAGACATTCACGTGCACAGCATCGACGTCGTATCCCATTTCCCGGAACCATTTGACTCCTCCGATATGATACGTCGCTTGACCGAATTCCCCTGTCACACCGTTTCCGACTTGATTCGTCATCGTCTCCGCCTCGAGTGGGATGACGTCAGATTCGGATGCGAACGCCACAATCGCTTTCGCGAGCGGATGACTGGAATGACGTTCAAGCGAGAGTGCCAGCCGTAATACTTCCTCACGATTACCTGAAAGGATCATGAATTCTTGTACGATCGGTTCTCCTTTCGTCAGTGTGCCTGTCTTATCAAAGGCAATCGCTTCAATCTTTCCTGCTTGCTCCAAGAAGACACCACCCTTGATCAAGACACCATTTCGAGCAGCGTTCCCGATCGCGGTCACGATGGCAACCGGTGTCGAGATGACAAGCGCACAGGGACAAGCAATGACGATCAGCTCCAGTCCTTTATAGAACCATCCTCCAAAGCTCCCCAGTTGAAGCAAGGGAGGGAGGATCATCACGAGAATCGCACCTAGAAAGACGAACGGCGTGTAGACTTTAGCGAAACGGTCGATAAACGCCTCACTCGGCGCTTTCTTGTCTTGCGCTTCTTCGACCAATTCAATGATGCTGGCGAGCGTCGTCTCTTGATATGTTTTTTCAACGACCATATCGAAAGAGCGATCTATGTTCAGCGTCCCCGCAAACACTTGGTCCCCTTCACGCTTATCGACTGGTACCGATTCTCCCGTGATTGGTGCTTGATTGATCGTCGTCGTCCCCTTGAAAATGACACCATCTAATGCCACTTGATCTCCTGGCCGGATCCGGATCCGGTCTCCTACTTGTACGGCTTCTACGGGTTGGCGAAGGACGCCGTCCTTCTTCAGTACGAGCGCTTCTTTCGGCGCAAGTTCAATCAACTTTTGAATCGAGTTTCGTGTCCGTGCCAGGGAATGATTTTGAAGCAGATTCCCGATCCCAAAGAGGAACAACACTGTCGCACCCTCTAACCACTCGCCGATGAGCGCTGCCCCAATTGCCGCGACACTCATCAGAACGTTCATATCCAGCGATCGAGCCCGGACCGCGTAATAGGCACTTCGGAAAGTACGCCATCCACTTAATATTAAGGCAATCCCGTAGAAGGCATTCGCAACATACGAGACATCCATCATCTGTAGCACTAATGCTAACCCGATGAGCAGACCGGATACACCGTTCGTCATCCCTTCGTATGAGCGTTTCGGAGACTTGGAGGATGTCTGTCCTTTGACGTGTCCGTCAAAGCCGATTTTTTTCAGTTCCTGTTGAACGGTCTGTACATCTAACTGATGTGCGATATCCATTTCACCACGCGGGAAGGATACCGAGACACGCTGTACACTTTCGATATTCTGAAAGTGTTGCTCGATCGTCTTCGCACAACTACTACAATCCATTCCTGAAACGGTATAGGTCTCCGTCACTTTTCCCTCTTTTACAGGAACGACGAGCTGAAAGCCTAACTTCTTCACGTCATTCTCCAGCTGTCGGTCATCCAGGACCGCTTCACTTTCGATTTTCAGACGTGCTGCACCGTAATTGACAGATACGCTCTGATACAAAGGAATGGCTAGAAGTCCTTTTTCTAGTGTCGCAGCGCAGGACGGGCAATCCATCCCTTCCACGCGATAACTCGATGTCAATCGCTCCACGGATGAGTCGGACTCTCGAGTCGTAGTTGACGCACAACATGAGGTCTCGCTCTTTTGCAGTGTTGTACTGCAACAACCTTCTTCACCGTGTGCAGAAACTGTATCCGTTTCATCTTGTAGCATCGTTCCAGCGATTTCAATCGAAGGCACAGAGCAACAGGTCTCGTTTTTTTTACTTGGGGGTTCATTTGGATGAAAAGACGAAGATTCCGATTTCGTCGAACGACAGCATGTCGTTTGTTCTGAAGCAGACAGGTCTTCGGTTTTCTTCGTTTCGTTTTCCTCTACGCTACCACCTTTACAGCATGAACTGGACATCCCTCTCATTCCCCCTCGATATGATGCGCACAACAAGCAGATTCTCGTCCGATTTCTAGTGTCAAGTCGCCGAATAATCGCAAAAAATCACGGACCGTCTCGTTTCGTAAGGAGTAATAGCCATACTTTCCTTGGGTCCGCTTTTGGATCAAGCCGCATCCTTTCAAACAGGCGAGGTGTTGCGAAATGTTCGACTGGTTCCCCTGGACAATCTCGACGATTTCGGTGACGGTCTTTTCACCTTCCGAGAGGCACTCGAGGATCTGCAACCGCGTTTTATTGGAAAATCCATGAACGACTCGTACTTTTACGTCCAATGGTTCTAGTAACTGTTCCAAATTGTTCACTCCTTTTTTCATATTCGCATTCTCTAATATGTTATCATCATATTAGCATTTCCTAATGTAAGCGTCAAAATATCTCGTGGACTCCATCGAACGATTTCATGATGATGTCCGTACATATTAATCAGCTGAAGGAGTGACACACATGACTAAAATACGAGTTCTTCTCTTGGGCATCCTAGTAGGTGCGTTCTTCTACTATCCCAACAATGCATTCGCACACACCGGACTCGAATCATCCAATCCGGCAGCCAATCAGACCGTCGAATCCACTCAGACCGTCGAATTGAATTTTGCAACGAAAATTGAGGCAGGGGGTACCCTTCGTGTATATCAAGCGGATGATTCGACTCCGCTACAGGGCACAGTGAGTCAGGAAAATCAAAATCTGAAACTAGAGTCGGATCGTCCCTTAACGCCAGGCAGCTATCGCGTGGACTGGAAAATAGTCGGGACAGATGGGCACCCGATTGAAGATACATATACCTTTGTTGTCGCATCGAAAAAGCAAGAGAGCGCGTCAGCAAAAGATACGACAGCTGATTCACAAAAGAAAGAGGATGGAAAACAGGAAGCGACATTTGAAAACGAAACGGCACGCACTGCAGATGATGGAGAGTCTTCTTCGTTTTTGATTGCCGGAATTTTACTGATACTAGTCGTCTACTTCTTCTATCGTATCGTCCTGAAAGGTCGTAAACGATGACCCTACTCTATGTACTCAGTGACACGCTTCTCTATGGTTGTCTCGCATGGCTGATCGGACATTTTGCTGTCCAGTTGATTCCATTGCCTTATCGACCCGATGTCTCGTTCTCCGTTCGACAGCTCCGTCTATTCATTCTATTAATTCCTGTACTCTTTTCTTCATCCGTCATTCGGATCGTCAGATACTTGTATGAAGATATCGGATTTTGGATGACGCTTCGTTCCGTACTGTTAACGTTCGAGGTAGGGAATGCTTGGATTGTGATGAGTATTTTAAGTGTCCTCCTGTTTGCTGTCACGTTCTCGAAACGTCAGCAGCGCATTCCGCTCAGCTTGTCCCTTTTATTTTTCATGGTCGTGACACTTGCATGGGCGGATCATGCATCAAGCATTAAAGGAGCGGAAGGGGTTGTGGTCCATACTATCCATGCGCTGTCTGTATTCATTTGGGTGGGTGGATTGTTCGTACTTGGATTCTCAAGTAAAACAGAACACAATTGGCAGTTGTTTATAGAGTGGTTTAAACCACTTGTTACGCTATGTTTTGTACTGATCGTCGGTTCTGGCATCTATCTGATGAGCGCAGTCATCCGTATCGATGACTATCCTGCATCCTGGATTTTACCGTATGGTCAGTCTTTACTCTGGAAACATGTCTTGATTTTTCCTGTGTTGATCCTTGGCTTCCTGAATGGAAAAGCGAGTTATGCCCAAACCAATCAAGACTTCAACGTCAAACGCGCCAGAATACGAATCGAGGGCATCTTACTGTTGTTTATCTTTGCGGCGATCGCATGGCTTGGTCAACAAGAACCACCTCATTCGATAAATGATACGCTACAGACAAGTGGCTCTGGAAAGCTATCGGAACTGATTTTTCCGAACCTGCAGCACGCCTATTCCGATATCACATTCGAACCCACCGTAGCATCGACTACTTTATTTGTAATTAGTCTTTTATTTACTGGGCTATTGATATTTGTGATCAAAAAAACGAACGACTCGATGAAGATCCTCTATTTAGGTATCGGGCTCTCTGTTTCACTCTTTTGTACTCTACTTTACAGTCTAACGGTCTTTTTATAAGGAAAAAATGAAGAGATGCCGTTTATCTATTCTTATAGAAAACAATGGAAGCAAACCGGCTGTACAAGTGTATGCGGAACAACGACCATAAGACCGTAATAACATGGTTATTGAATAACCATCAGTACGATCTAGTAATCGAAATTTACTGTAGCAGTGACGAGTTATTCGTTACTGCATTTTTTCGTCTCTATTACTCACAAGGCTAATGAAGTATCAAAAATACGAATTGAAAAATGAGTACCAGGATTTACCTCTCGTCAAACAAAATTCTCGATGCCGAGTTCGTAACGTTCAAATGATTGCTAGTTGTCCAAATTGAAGGAATATAATCATAGTCAACAAATATATAAACATGGTCAAAATATTGTGATTTGACTATGTTTATCTATGTTTGAACGCTTTTAAATACGTTATAATGAAGATAAACATAGTCATCCAACATGGAAATGAGTATGTTTAGTCTAACCTGATCTATTTCGTGAAAGGAGTGCGATGAATGCGCGACTATACATATACCTATCTCAAAGACCTTGCCCTACCGATGGAAACCGTCCGATTGATCGGACGGATCAACGAATACAAAGGGAAGCAGGACCTCTATAAACAACAAGCACCTCAAATCCTTAATACGCTGCGTGATGTCGCCGTCATCCAGTCAACGAAAGCTTCGAATGCGATTGAAGGAATCATCGTTACGGAGAGTCGACTACAGACCATCATGTCAAAGTCTGCCGATCCTGCCGATCGTTCGGAGGCAGAGATTGCAGGTTACCGCGATGTCCTCAACCTAATCCATGCTTCAGCTCAAGATATCCCGATCAATGCCAACATCCTGTTACAGCTACACAAGGAGCTCTATAAGTTCGTCCCTGTCGAAGGTGGGCGATGGAAGAACGTCGACAATGAGATTAGTGAGACGTTCCCAGACGGCACTCGCCGGACGCGCTTCACCCCCGTCCCTGCGTTCGAAACACCGGCAGCGATGCAGGCATTATGCGACAGTCTACGTGAACGTCGACAACAAGAGGATGTCGATCCGCTCATCCTGACAAGCTTGTTCGTCCTCGATTTCCTATCGATCCATCCGTTCAATGACGGAAATGGTCGGATGGCACGACTGTTGACGCTCTTGCTGCTCTATCAGTACGGTTTCGAAGTCGGACGCTACATCAGTCTCGAGAAGATTGTCGAATCACGGAAGGAAGATTATTATGAGTCGCTCCGTCTATCTTCCGTGCGTTGGCACCAGAACCAACAGGATCCGTTCCCTTGGATCAACTACCTGTTGAGCACGATTCTTGTCGCTTATAAAGAACTGGAAGATCGCGTCGGGTTGGTCACAATGGGTAGCCAAAACAAGAACAATCGGATTCGTCGCTTCGTCGAAGGACGAATTACGCCGTTTACGAAAGCAGACGTCCGAAATGCTTGTCCTGATGTCAGTGAGGCGACCATCAATCGCGTGTTGCGTGACTTACGGGATGAAGGCGTCATCGCTCCATCTGGTCTAGGTCGGAGCGCGAAATGGATGAAGCAATGACACTTCATGGTATTAAGGAGATCCGTGAAGAATAAAAAACTTATCCTGTCAGAAGATCCAAACATCGATTCACTTGAATAAAAGGAACCCCACATTACGTCATGATGTGAGGTTCCTTCATAGTTCTTACGCTTAGATGGGATGGGGATATTCCGTAATAGATAAAGGTGGTTTTAGCGAATGTAGTAAGTTTCATGGAAAAATTGCTATACGCCAAATTACGGAGGAATATGAAGAACGGAGCGGCTTATTTTGATGATCCATACGCCGACGAGCTAGAATGCGGAGAAAACAAGACGACTTATGGTCTCTTGTATCAGACAGAGGGATCTCGCTCTATCTCATGGGATTAGAAATCGCAGACGAAACCATTAAGAAATGTTCCAACGGCCCTCGCTAGCAGTCTCTAAAATTAACTATTATGATCAACATTTCAGGAGAACATATACAGCCTCTTCAAAGTCTAATTAATCATTATGAGATCGTCAGTGTTGTCGCTTTAGCGAGAGAATGAATTAATCATTTAACTAATAAAATAGAAATGAGGATAACCGTTAAACATAAATCCAATATATCCGATACTTATTTGAAAACTATTTAAATCAAGGAGAGGATCAAGCTTTGCTTACCATTAAAAGTTATCCCTTCCTTCTGTCCATCGGAATTGGTT
>NZ_WBYY01000113.1:0-10645 GCF_048985645.1 Exiguobacterium sp. A1_3_1
GACCAAGGTCCCGCGCCGGATTCATCGCATATCCTGTCGTTCCTCCGAATGACATACCGAGGCTGACGATCAAGAAACCGACGATCAATGGATTTAGACCATCTGAGAACTTATTTGCTCCGATTGATAACAACCCAATGACAAGCAAGAATGTCGCGATCATTTCACTCATTAGATTGGCAAATGTATGTGGAATCGCTGGTGACGTCGCAAAGACGCCGAGTTTCGTTGCTGGGTCTTTCGTCTCCGCCCAGTGTGGTAAGTAATGGACGAAAACAAGACTTGCACCAAGTATCCCGCCGGCAATTTGAGCGACGATATAGCCTGGTACGTCTGCCCATGCAAATGAACCGTCAAAGGCTAAACCAAGCGTTACTGCTGGGTTAAGGTGTGCTCCACTGAATTGACCGACGGCATACGCTGCAATCGCCACGGCAAAACCCCATGCAAACGTGATGACAATCCAACCTGCATCCTTCGCAAACGATTTCGTCAAACTAACGCCTGCACCAACACCGTTCCCAAGCGCGACAAGCAAAGCTGTGCCTAAAAATTCCGCTAAAATGGGTGACATATGTGTTCCTCCTTTTGGTTATGTGAAAAAAGCAACATAAAAAGGAGATCCACGTCAGTTCATACTTGAATGTTCTTCAAGCAGGACTCACACGTGAATCTCCCTTTTCTCCGTCACTTTGTATCAACTTGATATCACTATAACAATCAGTGAAAACGCTGTCAAATAATCCGAATGATTTTCCTCACAATCAACTTAAGAGCGTGGTTCAAAATGACGCCACAAGTCCTTATTCGATGTTGTGATACTTGAGGCACCTGCTTCAATCGCTTGTTCCACTTCCTCGACCGTATCGATGAGTCCACCGGCGAATACGAGACGCCCTGTCTTTTCTTTCACTTCTTGAATGTACTTTGGCATTAACCCTGGTAACACTTCGATGTAATCAGGTTGCGTCCGTTCCATGAGTTGATAACTTTTTTCGAGTGAACTGGAATCAAGTAAGAACATGCGTTGCATCGTCTTGACCTTTTTTTGACGTGCTTTCAAGATGACGCTCGCCTTCGTCGAAATGACACCATACGGCTTCAATTCTTGGCAGACGTATTCTGTGGCATATTCATCATTTTTTAACCCTTGAACGAGATCCATGTGCAAAAACATTTTTTTGTCGTAACGATGCGCCATCTCATAGACCGCTTTTAAACGCGATACATGCATTTCGAGTAAGACCCCATATTCATATGGACTCTTCAGCATCTTTTCAAAGTCTTCTAATTTTCTAACGGAAGGCAGGATCTTCTGTCCAAAATATGTCATATGTTCTCCCCCTGATTCGTAATGTGTCCTAAGTATGTCGTGAAACATAAGGAATAGGCAATGCTCTTTTCATGAAAATAAGTGAAAAGAGCGCTACGATTAGGGTATAGCTTAACGAAACGATTTCTTTTCAGGAGGTGAACGCGCAGTCCTACCGTCTGTGCACGTCAATGAGTCAGCAAAAACGGATTGTCATCTATTTATTCTCTATTTTAATTAACGCCTTAGGAAACAGCTTCATGGTGACCGCCTCGATCGGGAGTGCACCTTGGACATCAGCGAGTGAAGCCGTTGCGGCCATCTCCCCTTTAACTGTCGGACTAGCGATCATCGTCTTACATGTGCTCGCTTTGATTGCGGCACTCTCTCTTGGGAGTCGATTTAGTTGGTGGACGATCGTCCTCAGTTTCGCACTCGTCGTCCTGTTCGGCGCTGCGATTGATTTCTTCTTATCGATCCATCAATTGATTTATACACCACAGGGACTTTGGATGCGCGTTGTGTACATGTTGATCGGCATGCCATTGATTTCACTTGGACTCGCTCTCTATCTACAAATCGGATTCGTATTGATGCCACCGGATTACTTGATGAAGTCACTGATCAGTCGCTTTAAAAGTACCTCGCTCGGTGCAACGATCAGCCTCGGCATTCCTTTTTTGATTGCTTGTCTCTTTTCACTGATTGAACGCGAACTGATCGGCATCGGAGTCGGAACTTTCATTTTTCTCTTATTGAACGGTCCACTGATCGAATGGTTTCAGCGATTGTTCCCGATTACAGCACGTCCACCTAAACGGACAAGTTCTTGAATACTGTAAAAGAGCTGCTATTGATAGACAAATTCATCTATCAATAGCAGCTCTTTCATTTACGTATATGATTTTCTTTGGAAGACAAGAATCGATGCACCTAACAAGACGATGATATGAGCCAATACGAACAAGGCGGAGAAAGTCAAAGTTGTTCCCATCGCTTCACTCGTACCATAGGTCATAGAATCCTTGAAATACATTGACCAGTCTAAATGCATGAATACGATCCACTTAGCGATTGCTGGTTTGAAACCAACCAGTAAGTTACCCGCAATGCTCGTAAAGAACTGTGCTAGTACGGTGAAGCCGATAATCATTCCAACAGAACGGAACAACAATGAGAAGAATAACGTCATGAATATTGTAAAAATCGGACTGACAACTTCGACGATCGTATCGCGGAACAGAATTGGATCTCCTGCCTCTGAAAACGCAAATGAGCCTGCGTAGACGATCGCAGCGATGAACACGAATTGGAACAACATGATCAAGATCGAAAAGATAAGTTTCGAGAAATAAATCGTCATTCGGGAATACGGACTCATTAATAAGTGTTTCATCGTGTCATAACGTACTTCATTCCCGATGGCTTCTGCCGTGAAGACAATCGTGATGATTCCTAATAGAGATGTCAGTAAAAGGAACGTTGATGAATAATAATCATAACGTGTGAACTCAAAATCATTCGTCTTTGCAACGATGATAATACCAACTGCAATAACGACATATAGTGCTAAAACGATTTTCGCTTTTTTAGTCGTCCACCATTTCATCCATTCATTTTGTATGAGCGAAAGCATGTGAATCCCCCTCTTTTTTCGTTACTTGCAGGAATTGTTCCTCAAGCGTCAAACGTTTAACGGTCAGTTCATGTAAATCGGCAATCGGCACGACGAGTCGAGCGATAGCTGGACATTCACTTTCCGGTGCGGTGATAATAATTTTATTCTCGAGTACTTCTGATGGGTAGTTCGCGACGCGAAGGGCATCGAGTACCTCTGTCATCGCTTCTGCATTGACACGAAGAGCGATTTTCGCTCCAGTTTCATTACGAACGGACTCGACCGACTTGATGACACCCTGATCGATGATCGCATAACGATCACTGATTTGTTCCATCTCACTCAACATATGGCTTGAAATTAAAATCGCGATATCTTGCTCACGCGCCATTTGGCGTAAATATTCACGAAGCTCTGCAATTCCGGATGGATCCAGACCATTCGTCGGTTCATCTAAAATCAAGACGCGCGGGTTATGTAGCAAGGCACGAGCAATTCCGAGTCGTTGCTTCATTCCGAGTGAGTACTCTCCGACTTTTTTTGAAAGCTTTCCTTCAAGACCAACGAGTCGTGCTAGTGCATCATAATCCACTTGACCGAGTCCCGGAATGAGATTTTTTGCATGAACTAAGTTTTGTTTTCCTGTCAGATAAGGATAAAACGCTGGATTTTCAACGATTGCTCCGATTTGCGTCAGCGCTTTCGAACGCTCTTCTACGACATCAAATCCATTGACTGTGACTTTCCCTGCATCCTGCTCGAGTAGTCCCGTGATGATCCGAATCGTCGTCGTCTTCCCTGCTCCATTCGGTCCGAGGAAGCCGAACACTTCTCCTGGGGATACCTCAAAACTGACGTCTTTTAAAATTTGCTCTTTTCCGAGACGCTTTGAGATATTTTCAATCTTTAACATCTGCTCTTCCTCCTCATTCATATTTTGTCTATGCTATTAGTGTACGTGATTTTAAAGGATAAGTTTCATTTCTTACAAATATGTAATCTGATTCCAATTAAAAAGGCGTAACAACAGAAATTTTATATTAAAAATAAAGAATGGAGTCGCTAGATGATTCGCTTTGAACAAGTAACACATGATCACTTTCCGATCATCCAATCGTTGTACGCGAGCGTTCCTACATATGCGCTCTTAGAAGAACGAGTGCTTCCGCTCTCTGATTCGACCTTACAGGAAGAGTTTTTAAATCCCGATACCGTATCGCTGATTGGGTATGTAGACGGAGAACCCGTCCTACTGATTGACTACCTACCGAAGCATCCAAAAGACGGTACACCTTGGATCGGTCTATTTTTACTGGATGCTTCTCAGCACGGTACGGGAACTAGCAGTCGGTTACTATCCGCTTTTTGTGATCAGTTCCTAAGTCAGGAACCTCACATTCATCTCGCAGTCTTACCCGATAATTTAAGAGCCCGTCGTTTTTGGGAAAAACACGAATTTCGATACGAGCGAACGAGTATCTCGAATCGCGAACAACACGTAGACGTCTACGTGTATGATGTAAGTAAAAACAAATGAAAACGCATGAATGGAGTATCACACAATGTCCAGACTCTCAATTCGCTTTGATGTTTTGTTAGCGGGATTGATTTCCCTGCTATTTTTTAGCATGACGCTCGGATTAACTTTTTTCATTAGTCAACATGCAACAAACCGACTCCAATCGGAAGTCGGGATGAATCTGTCAACGACTGCTCACCAACTGTCTGATAAGCTTGATCATTACATGTGGTCACGTTATGCCGAAGTAAAATTGCTGGGTTCTTTATCAACGATTCAACAAACAGAACAAAAAGCAGAAACACGGCAGACACTCGAAGAGTTACAACGACAGATTCCTGACTTTTCTTGGATTGGTCGCTTAGATGCGAAAGGCAAAGTCGTTGCGTCAACGAATCAGATTCTTGAAGGAACATCGATCAAGGAACGCCCCGTCTTCCAACAAGCCTTATCACAACCATTCATCGGGGATGTCCATGAAGCTGTTCTACTCGCAAAATTATTGCCAAACCCAAGCGGTGAACCGTTACAATTCGTCGATATTAGTACACCTTTGTACGATAAGGGGCGATTTTCTGGTGTCCTTGCGACACATCTCAGCTTCGAATGGGCAAAAGCGATCGAACAAAGTTTTCAGAGCGCCACGTCCTCTCTCCAACAAGTCGATGTCTTCATCATTAGTCAAGATCGAAAGACGATTTTGCTTGGACCGAACGGATGGAGCGGTAAAACATTACCTGATAGCGTAACGCTGACTTCGAATGCTTCTGCGACCGCTTCTTGGCAAGGGAAAGAATTCGTCTCTGGTCAAAGTACAAGCCGAGGTTACAAGGATTACGATGGATTAGGTTGGACGGTTCTCGTGCGTCAACCGACTTCGATTGCCTTCGCTGATGCCGACGCTTTACGTCAAACGATTTTTATCGCCGGATTGATTGCCTCTTTCATCACAGCCGTACTCGGATGGATGTTAGCGAAGTTATTGACACGACCATTATTAAAAATCACATATGCCGCCCAACAGATGCAGGATGATCCCTCAAAATCACTCCCGAATCATCGTGGAATCCGAGAAATCGAGACACTGACGGATGCCTTACAACGACTGATTCATCGCTTGCTACATACCGAACAAGAGAAATTAACGTTTGAACGCTTGTCACAACGCGATAGCCTGACGGGTCTCGCGAACCGCAACGGTCTCGCTCAATACATCGAACAATTGCCTGCAGAAACGCATTCTATCTATCTTTGCCTTGATTTAGACGGCTTTAAAGCAGTCAATGATACGTATGGTCACGCGCTAGGTGATCTCCTGCTGATCGAGGTCAGTCAACGTCTCGAACAGTTGCTTCCACCTGGTGGATTCGTAGCTCGTCTGGGCGGCGATGAGTTCATCATCGTCTTGACGACTCAATCCTTAACAGAAGCACGATACTTAGGTGAACAATGGATCGCTCACGTCTCGATGCCGTATCACTTAGAAGAACAAACCGTCCACATCGGGATGAGTATCGGAGTCGCCGAACAGGTGACAGGAGAATCACTCGAACAAGTCATGCATCGCGCTGATTTAGCGCTCTATCGTTCGAAGCAAAATGGCAGAGGATGTATGTCCGTTCATTGACCATTCAGGACGGAGGATTGACAAGCGCAGCTCTCCTCCGTAAGGTGAACGAGAGAAGCGTATAATTTTTCAACGAGGAGCTGTCAACATGAATCAATGGACACGTGAAGCACGATACCGTCCCCTCTCGGATGTCGATCCGAGCGTCTACCAAGCGATGAAGGAAGAAGTTCGAACATCTCCTTGGCGATTTTCTTACCATATTCAACCTCCGACCGGACTTTTGAATGATCCGAACGGCTTCGTCTATCATGACGGTCTCTATCATTTGTTTTATCAATGGTTTCCACTCGGACCCGTACACGGGCTGAAGTACTGGTATCACATGACATCAAAAGATCTTGTACATTGGTTCGATGAAGGAGCTGCCTTGATCCCAAATAACGATCCTGATTCACACGGTGCTTATTCCGGTAGTGGCTTCATTAAAGATGATCAAGTGCACATCATGTACACCGGTAATAAACGGGATGCGGATTGGAATCGCCATACGAGCCAAATCGTCGGTCATCTCCGCTCGGATGGACGAATCGAAAAACATTTACCACCTGCTATTCCAAACGTTCCTGAAGGATATACGGAACATTTCCGTGATCCGAAAGTCTTCCAAGATGCATCGGGCATTTGGTACTGCATCATTGGTGCACAGCGTAGTGACTTGACGGGTTGTACTGTCATCTATCAGTCTCAAGATGCAGAGCACTGGACATTCCTCGGTGAGTTACAGACGAATTACTCGACATTCGGTTATATGTGGGAATGTCCTGATTATTTCGAGCTGGATGGAAAAGGGATCCTCCTCTTTAGCCCTCAAGGGATTGAACCAGATGGTCCGAACTATAAAAATATTTTCCAGTCCGGTTATTTCATCGGCGAACCGTTAGCTTTACCCGACTTAACATTCACACACGAATCGTTCCAAGAACTCGATTTCGGATTTGACTTCTACGCGCCACAAACAACTGAGGCGGCAGATGGTCGACGGATTCTTGTTGGTTGGATGGGGTTACCGGATATCAGTTATCCTTCTGACATCTATAACTGGGCACATGCTTTAACATTGCCACGTGAATTAACGATCGAACAGGGACGACTTCGTCAACGACCTGTCCGTGAACTGACACAGCTACGAAAAGAGACGCTGTTTGACGAAACGATTCTTTTCGAACAAGACGTGACAATTGCGGAAGTCGAGATTTTCGAGCTCGTGATGACAGACTTAAAACTGTCGTCGGACTCGTTCCGCTTCTCGATTCGTCAAGACGCCACTGAAGAAACCGTATTCCATTACGATGCTGTATCACGTCAATTTACGATCGATCGAAGCCGATCAGGTGCAGAAGTACCTGCTGAATCATTCGGCACTTCGCGATCGACGATTCTTGCGAAGGACTTGCATACATTACGTCTGTTCGTGGATCGTTCTTCGTTTGAACTTTTTCTAAATGACGGAGAAGCCGTTGCATCTGGACGGATTTTCCCGAAAACATCCAGTCGAGGTATTGTCTTCTCTGGTGAAGCAGGTGCGCATTTATCACTCTACGATTTATCTTAAATAAAAAAGCATTTTCCTGAATAGAATCAGGAAAATGCTTTTTTGCTTCAATGCTTCAATCGCGATTCTTTTTCTAGATCAAATGCAAGGATGTGCTGCTCCCCAATTGGACCCATGACGGACTGTAACGTATCAACGTATCCCGTTTTGAAATACAGTGATTTTGCAGCAATATTCTTTTTATTGACCGCTAGTGTGATCGCTGTGACTTCTGGAAAATGATGATGCACGAACTCTGGCAACTGCATCATTGCCTCTTTCGCATATCCTTGGTGTTGATGGCGTACATCAATGGAAAAGGCACGTAACAGGACACTGTGTTCATGTGTTCGATGTGTTTTAGGGGGATTAAGATGAAGAATAAAAAATCCGACGACTAAATCGTCTTTTTTGATGACAACCGGGAATTTATCTGGATGGGCAACCGCATCTGCGACGACATCCGTCGGAAAAGAAGTAAACTGGACTTGTTCTTCCGGAAGAATGAACGCATCACATTGTTCATAATGTTCATTCGTATACATGTGTAATTTCACTACAGACATTCTCATTCCGCCTTCCCTCTTTGTACAGGACAAGAGAGTAATCTCTTACATCTATTCCCATTTTAATGTTTTTGTGTCCATTTGCCTAGTCATTTAGGATACTCGTCTTACATAACATCCAATAGGCTCTTGTCTCTTTATTCCACGGTTCTTCTTTCCGTAATCCAATCCTGACACTAAAAATGATACACTAGGGAAAGTTCGATTATTGGACGCGAAATAAATACGCTCGAGGTGAACTGTATCATGCATGAAGATTTTTTCGAACAGATGGAGCGATTGACCGGCATTCAACTGAATCCTGTCCAACAACAGGCAATCGAACATGACCATGGTCCGTTGCTGTTACTCGCCTCACCCGGCTCTGGAAAAACAACGACGCTTAATTTTAAGATTGCCTATTTGATTTTACAAAAAAAGATTGAACCACATCGTATTTTAGGGCTGACCTTCAGTAAGGCAGCAGCTCGCGAGATGGCGGATCGTTTTTATCATCTATTTCACGAATTAATTGGAACGACAGCGGCATTCTCGACGATTCATAGCTTTGCTTTTCAAGTCGTTCGGGATCATACATCCCAGCAACGTCTCTCCTATACGATCATTGAGGGACCAATGGATCAACAACATCCGAATGTGCCACATAAACGCATGTTACTCCGGCGTATTTTCCAGGAAATTAATCGGAGTGTCATTACAGACGACCAGATGGATGAGTTATTGCGGATGATTTCCTTCGTCAAGAACCGCCTTCTTTCTTTAAAGGAGATCAAGGCAGTACCGACGACGATCAAACATTTCCCTGATATCTATGTGGCATATGAACAATTCAAGTCGCGTGATCCCTTACATCCGTTACTCGACTTTGATGATATGTTGACGTATGCGAATACGATTTTGGAGCAAGACCGTCGTCTGTTGCAACATTATCAGCGACGCTTCGACTATATCCTAACGGATGAAAGTCAGGATACGTCGCTCGTCCAGCATCAATTGGTCGAGAAGTTAGCCTTACCGCATAACCGTCTTTGTGTCGTTGCAGATGATGATCAGACGCTATACAGTTGGCGTGGCGCGGATGCCTCTAAAATTTTGCACTTCAAAGATACGTATCCGAATGCGACGATTCTTTACATGGAACAAAATTATCGTTCGTCTCAAGACATCGTATCCGTCGCAAACCAATTCATTCAGCGCAATAAAGCACGTTATCCGAAACAGATGTTCACGGAGAACGCTGCTGTTCGTCCGATTATCTTAGAGACGTTACCAACTTACGAGGATCAGACCCGCTATCTGTTGAATCAACTACGGACAGAGACGAATTACCGCGAAGTAGCCATCTTATATCGCAACAATGCCTCATCGATCAATGTGATGAATGCTTTGGATCAAGCAAATATTCCGTTTTATATTAAGGATGTCGATCATAAATTCTTCAGTCATTGGATTTTGAAGGATATCTTAAACTTCATGACATTCGCACAAGATCCGACAGATATCGATGTGCTAGCAACTATTCATACGAAATTCGCCGGGTATATCTCAAAAGCGCAACTTTCTCAATTGCAACAGTTCGGTACGGGTGAATCTGTATTTGATCTACTCATAAACAAAATCGAGATGAAGTTTTATCAAAAGAAACAACTTCAACAAATGAAGCGCACATTCGCTTCCATCCAAACCGTTCGCCCCTCTGCCGCCCTCTCTCTGATTCGTCATGAACTGGGTTACGAAAAGAATTTGCGAAAAATGAGTGAGAGTCTCGGTTTTAGTCTCGATCACCTGCTTGAAACATTGAATACGATCGATAACATCGCAAGTGATGTACCGACACTACTCGCCTTTCGTGAACGGATCACGCATCTCGAACAATTGATGCGTGATGCGAAACAAAATAAAAATCAAAATGCGGTCACCCTTTCGACCTTTCACAGTGCGAAGGGACTTGAATTCGATCGCGTCTTCATGATTGATCTCGTTTCTGGGATTCTTCCATCAGCTGATACGATCAAGGCGTACAAGAATGGACAACTCGATGATATGGAAGAAGCTGCACGTTTGTTTTACGTCGGCATGACACGGGCGCGACACGAACTACATCTCCTGTCCTATCGTTTTAAATCGAAATCATTTGATGTCTCACCATTCGTCGAAGACGTCCATCGCCTCGTCACGCCTGATGCTGCAAAACGAAAAGTAGAGCGCAAGCGAACTGCTGTTACAGCGCGAGCTAGCGTTCCTCCACTTCCGATCACTGAGAACATGCGTGTCTCGCATACAGCATTTGGTCCTGGAACCGTCTTGCACCTGGTTGACGATGTGCTAGAAATTTCATTTGATCAAGGAATGAAAAAACAGCTTTCGTTACAAGTCTGCTCTGAAAATGCATTACTCGAAATTTTATGATTCAGAATGGACCTGACTCAAAAAAAAAAAGAATGACGCGTCTTTTCACGCCCTTTCTTC
>NZ_WBYY01000114.1:0-10593 GCF_048985645.1 Exiguobacterium sp. A1_3_1
CACCGCTGCACCGCTGCCCTCCTGCCGGACCGATAACGAGAGCTGCGACTCGCCTGCGCGAAGCATCTCTACGTTCCTGTTCCTTGCGATGGAAGGCACGGAGCGTTCCATAGAATTCTAAAAAGAAAAATAAAAGGTTAGGATTTAGTCGAAGGAATGGCATACTAAAGGAAAGAGGCTTGTCCACGTATGAGATCGTCGTTAGTGCTTCAATCGTGAATGATGTATCGTGTGCGAGGATATCTAAAAAGGAGAAACTACATATGAACTTTGATGGATCGACTGATGTATTAGGTGCAGCACTTACAAATGTCAATCTACTTTACCTCGTTCCGATTGCATTCGGACTTTTCTTATTGATCGATTTCTTGTTTACAAAAGAAAAGAAAAACTTTTTGAGCCGAACAGGTAAAATGCTTTTGGTTCCGCTCATTCTGATCGTAGGTGTCCTCATTTATCTCTATTGATTCGATGTGCGTAATAAGAATGATTATTTTGATGATAGAAGCGATGTTGGAAAAGGTCGTTTCTTTTTTTATGCGTGAAAAATCAATCGTGCATGGTTTCGTAACGACCCAGTTATCTTACATATCACGTCGCTTATCTTATCTAAGGTAGTTCGTAAAGCTTCTTAAATCATTCTATGCTGTGCTTAACAAAACAGTGAGGGGTGGAGTACATGAATATAGTCGAGATATTTAAGGTCATGGATCAAGCAAAGGGGAAACAGATACCAGATAAGGTGACATTAATTGATGCCCAGCTTCGTTTCGTGCGAGAAGTGGATGGTTCGGTTGAGCACGTAACGTGGTTCATCGACGTCGATCGATTGACAGACTTCATGCAGAAACACTTTACTAAGCAGACCTGTTGAGGTCTGTTTTTTGTTTGTCAATCTACATATAGGATGACCCATCAAGAAAAATGAACGGGTGGGAAATATAACCAACTATCTCCTGAGATTCACTGTATACTGAAGATAACTTACAAATCAGGAATGGAGCGATGAAAGATGAAACGAAAATGGATGGGCGCGAGCTTAGCGCTTGCAAGTGTTGGATTACTCGTTGGACCACAGCAAGGTGTAGAAGCGGCGACACCGAAAATCAAGGTCCACTATATCGATGTCGGTCAAGGCGACGCCATCTATATCAAGATGCCAAGTGGTGAAGATATCGTCATCGATGGTGGCAACAAAGGGAAGGGCGATGCACTCGTCACTTATCTGAAGAAACAGAAGGTCGATGATATCGAGGTGTTGATCTCGACGCATCCGGATGCTGATCACATCGGGGGGCTTGATGAAGTCCTCGACTCGTTCAAGGTCAAGAGCGTCTATGCACCGAAGGTCAAACACACGACGCAAGCCTACAAGGACTTCTTGTTGGCGGTCAAACGCGAGAAGCTGACGATCAAGACGGCGAAGGCGGGCGTCTCACTCCCGGTTAAAGGCGTGAAGGCGCAGTTCGTCGGACCGGTCAAAGACTATGCGAAGAGTGATCTGAATAACTGGAGCGCGGTCTTACACGTCGCTTATAAGAAGAATACGTTCCTGTTCACGGGAGACGCGGAATTGAAGTCGGAGCAAGACATGATCGCGAAGAAGAAGACGTTACGTGCGGACGTCCTCAAGGTCGGGCATCATGGGGCGAAGACATCGACGAGCGCGACGTTCCTCAAGTACGTTAAACCGAAGTACGCCGTCATCAGTGTCGGGAAGAATGCCTATGGACACCCGACGAAGGAAGTCGTGACGAACCTGAAGCGAGCGAAGGCGACGATGCTGCGGACAGATAAGAGTGGCACGATCGTCTTCGAAGGGAACGGATCGTCCTACACGATCAAGAAGTCGAAATGACGAAACGAAAAGGAATCATCGACCGGATTGAGGGGAAGTGGGTCGTCGTTGAGTTCGATGATGGGATGCGCGATATCCTGATTTCCCGCTTCCCGATGACAGTAGAATCAGGGGATGTTATTTGGATGGATGAATATGGTCATATCGAGAAGGATGAACAAGAACGCCAGCGACTGTCGGACGAAATCGATGAGCTGATGGAAGAACTATGGGAAGACTAAAAAAGAAATGAGCTGAAGCAGATGAATAAGTTAGGACAAGCGGTCGTTATCGTCGGGTTAGGGTTATCACTCGTTGGATGCGGCACACAAGAGACGATAGAAGATCCACCGAAAAAAGCAGCGAATCCGACTGAAAAGGTCGAGGTGGCAGAACCGAAAAAAGAAGATGTCTATTTTAAAGACGACACGCTAAAGATCGACATGGCGACCGTCAAGATTCTTTCGACAGAAGTACTTGAGCCGAGTAAAGAATACTTCCGCGAAAAGCCCCAACTCGTCTTCACATATGAGACGACGAATGACAGCAAGAAGCCGCTTAATGGAATGAATGTCTGGATTGCATGCTTTGAAGCGACACAAGAAGGAACCGATACAATTAACAAGCTAGAGGTAGGGATGACGCCACAAGAAGAGAAGTATGCCTCTTATTTAGAGCATCAGCTGGATGATATCAAACCGGGTGGTACTGCAAAAGGGATTATGGCTTATGACATTGAGGATCCCAAGGCAGTCGTCACCTTGAAAGCTACTCAAGGACTATCAGGAAAAGAGCTAGGAGAGAAAAAGATTGAATTGAAATGAATCATGAGTTAAACGAATAAGAGAGAAGCAGCGTAAAGTTGCTCCTCTCTTATTTTTGTTGCAAATGCAATAAAAAATACTTAAAGTAAAGGTAATTACTTAATGACGCATATAGAAGCGAGGTTCTTTATGAAAGAGATTCTAAGAGAAATCGGAATGATAGCAAGAGCCCTAGATTCAATCAGTAATCTGGAATTTAAAGAACTCAACCTATCCAAAGGTCAGTACGTATACATCGTGCGTATCTGTGAGAATCCTGGCATTATTCAAGAACAATTGATTGATTTGATTAAAGTGGATCGTTCCACAGCAACAAGAGTATTACAAAAGTTAGAAGCTGGCGGTTTCATCGAAAAAAGACCGGATGCCCTGAATAAAAAAATCAAAAAAATCTTTCCGACAGCTAAAGGGAAATCAATTTATCCATCGATCATCAGGGAGCATGAACACTCGAATGACGTTGCATTGACAGGTTTTTCTGAATCTGAAAAAGATGAAGTCTTCGAATATCTTCATCGTATACGAAAGAACATTGAAAAGGACTGGGAGTACGTGAAAAAAGGAAACAAACGAGACTATTAAGAAAAGAGGATGCGACATGATTAGACCTTGTACTGAACATGATGTGAATACGTTACGAGAGATCAGTATTCAGACCTTTTCAGAGACGTTCGAGCATGATAATGAAGAGGAGCATCTCCAAGCCTATTTAAAAAAAGCATATAACAGCGAAAAATTACGCAAAGAATTATCGAATCCAAATTCATTTTTTTACTTCATTGAGCATCAAGAGAAGGTTGCTGGTTATTTGAAGGTAAACGTAAAGGACGCACAAACGGAGGCAATGGGAAAGAATGCCTTAGAGATTGAACGAATTTACATTCGAAAAGAGTTTCAGAAGCTAGGACTTGGTAAAGAGCTGTTAAGTCATGCGGTTGGCGTTGCACATGAGCATCAGGTGAGCACGATTTGGTTAGGCGTATGGGAAGAAAATAAAAATGCGCTAGCCTTTTATAAAAAGAGTGGTTTCGTCAAACGTGGTCAACATTCCTTTTTCATGGGAGAAGATGAACAAATCGATTGGATTATGGAAAAGCAGCTCTCGAAATAAATCATAAGGAGAACAGGTAGATGTATATTCCTAAATATTTCAAAGTGAATGACTATGAAGAAGTCTTAGCGTTTATGAAAGAGCACGTGTTCATTACATTAGTGACGATTCAAGACGGTACGCCAATCGCTTCACACATTCCAGTTCATTTATCGGAACAGAACGATACCATCATGATTACAGGTCACTTAGCCTACGGAAATCCCCAATGGAAAACACTGGATCAAGAAACGAACGTATTGATGATATTCCAAGGTCCTCACGCTTATATTTCTTCTTCTTGGTATCAAGAAGAGAATGTTCCGACATGGAACTATCAATCTGTACATGTTTACGGAAATACCAAGCTATTGAATGAAGATGAGTTACGACAGGACTTAAGTTCCATGATGTTGCGATACGAAACAGGACGAGAGAATGAATCTGTATCCGAAGAAACAATGAAGATGTTGATTGAAAAA
This sequence comes from Exiguobacterium sp. A1_3_1, assembly GCF_048985645.1. Classification (NCBI taxonomy): domain Bacteria; kingdom Bacillati; phylum Bacillota; class Bacilli; order Caryophanales; genus Exiguobacterium; species Exiguobacterium sp. A1_3_1. The sequence goes on from NZ_WBYY01000114.1 coordinate 4,234, forward strand.
GAATTGCCCGGTGTTAAGGGATTTCAGTTTGACGTGACGGACATCCAAGCTAAATACAAATTGAGTCAGAACCGCAAAGCAGAAGATTATATGAATATCATCGAACAATTGCCTAAAGAAAAAAAGACCCATTCGATAGAAATAGCGCATCAAATGAGTCGACTTAAGCAAGGCGATACCAAGTGACATGATACTACTTAAAAGGACGTATCTAGAAATCAGATGTGTCCTTTCTGGTTATCCTCTTAAAAGGGTTTCGGCTTTTTTCTCTGCCGTTTTCTCATCTGTCCAGTCCATCTCGGATAACATACTTGCTTGAACCTTTTCAATCTGTTCACGCGTATAGCCAAGTTGCTCCATTGCGATGGCAGCATAAGCAGTTGCTTGGTTGTTAGTCATGGTCAATCCTCCGTCTTGTTTGTATTGTCAGTCTTATCCTACTTTTTATAGTACTTGATTTTAAAAGAGGAGCGAACATATTTTTAACGACTACGGAAATCTTGTTCGGGTACATTGAAGTGACGCGTTATGATTTGCCGTACCTTTTCCAAATCACGGTCTTCCGTCGAAATCATCTCATCGTACCATGCCTTTTCGAGGACTTGTTCGGTCTCTTTACTGACGACTTCTGTGTTCAGGATATGATGAAGCGGTCCTGAAGCGTCATCGAGGATACGGAAGTGTTGGCTGATTGGTTCTTCTCCTGGAATGACCAACGTATAAGCAACTGTCTCGTGTTCGTCGAAGTCACGGTCGTTGGCTTTCGCGAACGGTTCGAAGAAGTCTGTTGCACCATGAACGAGCATCATCGGTTCGTTGAACGATGATAGATCTTGTTGCGTATCCTGTTTAGCGATACTCGTGAGGTAAGCACCGACGTCCTCTGGTGAATGTTGCATGATCCGTTCCAGCCGTTCGGCTAACGGTAACTCGGGGTTAGTGATCTGCGCATGCTGTTCGATATACTCAATCATCTTAAGCGGCGATGCTTCGCGTTCCAGGACTTGTTCCTGCTCGAGCAAAGTATGGATCTCACGGATGAAGTGACCGGATGTCTGATGGACTTCATGCAACAGATCTTCTTTGTCGCATAAGTCCCTGCCTTGCGTCCAGTTAGCGAGATACGACAATGAAAACTCATCCGTCGGAAAACCAAAGTGCGCTGCGACCGTATAGGCGACCATCTCTGCTTGGAATTCTTTCTCATATGGATTCAACTCGATTCCACGTTCTTCGTTCCGGTCCATATTATGCAGATTGGCATGGGCGAGTTCATGGATCAGGACAGTGATGTTTTCAATATCCGAGTTCCGCGGGTTCAAGGCGATCGCGTTCAGTTCTGGATAAAAACATCCTTTCGCGGTACCGAGTTCGTTCAACGGTTGATCGAGTAACGTCACGTCTTGTTCCTCAGCAATCCCGTTCAACGCGCGGCGAAATGATTCCGCCTCACGGATTGATCCGTTCCGGTGGTAGGAGGCGAACAATTCTGAGACCTCGAATCCCTTCTCCCGGGCATCGGTCTGCGTGTACTCGAAGACATGACCAATCTTATAATACATCGCTTTACGGGTCGGAAGCGCACCTTCCATGGCACGCTTTTGCTCCGTCTTCGTGGCGTCTTTCCACGCCACCCACTCCGTCTCTCGTTTAATGAACGTAACGGGGGAGGGAACGAAGATCTTAATCCCTTTCTCACCCTTTTGGACCTGGACACCTTGCTTCTCCCAGTACGCATAGGAACCAACGGCACGGGCACCTTGGAACTGTTCCTCGATCAACAGCATGTTCCGCGTCGAGTAGCGATGGAACTGGCTCATAAAGTCGAGGTGTTCCTTCATGCTCTCCTGACTGACAAAGTGGGAGGCGAGCTGCGTCTCCATCTTATCGGTCAACGCTTGCACTTCCTTCTGGTAATCCTCACGCGTTTTCTTCTTATATGCCATACCACTCACGCTCCTTCCGATGAAACGGACGAATCAGCAGCACCTTTAAAATCGTTCAACTCTTCTAACACCATCGGGTCGCTAGCCAGTGGATCGAGTAATAACTGACGGCAATCACGTGATACCGGGAGTAATACCAAGGGTTCTTCCTGTAAGAGTTGCAGTAGCGCGTGTTCCTCTTGTGAAAGGGGAATGTCGTAGCGCGCTTGGTGAATCATGACGGTGACGTGAGTCGGTTGTAGTTCGAGAAATGTTGCGAGTGTGAAGGATTCGAGTCGTCTCATTTGTGAGTCATCCTTTCTTCATCTGAATGCTTATATTGCTTTCGTTGATCGATTCGCTGTTTGACAGCCATCTCTGCTGTCTCGAGGAAGGAAGGACGGTATTCGGTCGTCGGGATGATGTCCTCGATGCTCTCCGTCTGCATCAAAGCTTGTACCAGTTCGATCAATACCTGTGTTTGAAGGTCTGTTTGTTGGACGCTTTTTCGTAATGGAGAAAGACTTTTTGAAATCTGTTCATCCCAAAAAGACGTCAATTCTTGCTCGATCTGTTTCGAGACGGAACGACTGACATAGTTCAAGTCCCATTGTTTTTTGATTATCTCTTGATAGTCACGGATGATGTGATCGATTGCCGGACCGATCCCAGACAACCGTTCTCTCTCCCGGTATTCTTCTAAAAATTCAGCGGTCACGGCACTCATCTTGATCCGGACTTGCTTTGTTTCCTCCATCTGTATGCTCCTTCCTATAATCATGAACTGTAAAAACGGCTGCCAAAGAAACAGGATTCCGTTCGAATGGTATGATGAACAGATAAATTAGTTAAAGCGAGGTACAAACATGTCAAAAGTTCATTTTTACGATTCTATTCTATTGATTGATGCCCCTATTGAAGAGGTATACGATTACCTGACGAAGAATGAACACATTCTGAGTTGGAGCAATATGACTAAGGATCACATCTATTCAAACGGAGAACCATTGCAATATTCATACGCGGGTCAGAAGCTTCAAGTCATCCAAGAGCATCGTGGAAAAAGGTATTCCGCTGATGCTTGGATCGAGAAAATCGAAGCACCTTCCTTCATTGATCTCAGAACTGCGAATGAGATCGGAACGATGATTGGTCAATACCATTTGCAATCGAAACAGCATCAAACAGAACTACAAATCGATTTAATAGTGGACACACCGAAATGGGCTTATGCTATTCTGTACAAACTCTCCAAATCAAGATTGACTCGAATGTACAATGAAGAATTCCAGCGTTTGAGTGACTATGCGATCCAAATGAATCGTCGATAAAAAAATTGCTGGTTGTCATCCTTTTGTCGTAAGGGTGACTTTTTCTTTTATCGATCGTGATCGATTTCTTGTTGCAGAAGTTCAAACGCTTTTTGATTTTGTATGTGTTCCCACTCATCATTCATGTGTCGTCCAATCCGATAGAGTGTCTCTTGCATGATTCGTTCACGTCGAAATGCTAATCGGATTTTTTGCTTAGGTGAGGGTGTCTTCGACTTCTCAAGCTTCGGAGACGACTTATCTGATTCACGCATCTCGGACAGGATGGCGTTTCCCATCCGCGTGTAGAGATCCTGTTCTTTCGTCTTCCGATAAGTCGATGCTTGCGATGCCGATCCGTAACTTCGCTCGTAGAATGCGACCTCCGTATTGAGTCGTTGCTTGAACGCAGTGTGTTCTTTCTCGAAGTGTGTCGTAAGGTATGTGTCAGTGAATTGATTGAGTGAAGGACGCAGATTTTGCATGCCGTTCATGTTGTAGTACCACTGCCGTCTATCGTCCGGTAGTTGTTTCTGAATCGCTTTATACTGGCGTACGAGTTCCGGATGTAGCACGCGATTTGAAACGGATAGTGTTGCATGCTTTCGTTTGTGCGCCAGAACTTCATCACGGATGAAGGCATTCAACTTCTCCTGTTCCCGTGTCCGATCGGCAAGTGTCTGGACGACTTGTGCCTTCATCTTCTCGATCGTTTTCGGTTTGCGTTTGCCGCGTTCACGTGGATGCATCGTCTCAACTGTCGCGACATGGATATGGATGTTATCCGTGTTGTAATGGATCGCAGCGGTCCATGTCGCATGTAGCATCTGTTCTTTTTCAATCATCAGCGCGGTTGCGTTCCGTGTTGCCTGCATCAACCGTTGTTCATCGATGTAACGATTTTCTTTGACACCGACTTCCTGTAACCACGCTTCATCGAACGAGATGACATCCTGCCAGAGGATGCTGCCGTTCTCTTGTGCCCGACGGAAGATATCGCGTAACTGCTCTCGTTCAGTCGCGTTCAACCGGTCTTGCGTCGCCGTGAAGAGACCGCTTGATTTCAGTTCATCTTCCATATAGTCGTGATAGTTTTCGAATTGATGCGACCGCGCTTTCGTCTCCGGACGATCGATGTAACTGAGGTAGGTCGTATAACGACGCGCACGTCGGGTTGGTCGGGTTGCTTGCGGCAACTTGAACTTCGACTTGATGATGACGCCGGGAATGTTACTCATCCTGCATCACCTCACGGAAGAGTGTAGTCAAGAGTTCGAGTTCGGTTGCACTCCGCTTGAGATGCAAGGTATTCGCTTCGAGCTGTCGTTCGAGGCGTGCGATCTGTGTCGACTGGATACCATCCGAGCACCAGGTCGTCAACAATCCTTTCAATAATTCTTGTCGGGAACACATCTGTTTCTCCGCCTGTTCGTCGATTTGTTTGACGAAGATGGGATCGATGTCACGAATCAAGAGATCCATTCGTCTTCCTCCTTCCATTACGAAAGTGAGTCTCAATGTTCTAAAAAAGTTAAATGACTTTCGAACAATTGCTCCGTTCCTCCTGTCATTAGAAGTGAGAAAGGTAATCCTACATAGACAAAGAACGGAGGAAACATATGCAATCCATCATCGAACACGGTTACACACTTGGAGTAGCCGTGAGCGTCTCCTTGATCGTGGAACTTTTAAAAGTCCTGTATGCGAAGATACGCAGACGTGAATCTGTCTCAGTTGATATGAGTGACGCTTCTAGTGCGAAGAAAGAATCAATCGGTATGAATTAATAAATTTTTCCATTTGTTGAAACCTCACCCTTCCGAATGCTGTATAAGGATGAGAGGAGGAGATGGAAGATGTCGGTTTGGGTGCTCGCGTTGTTCGGATTAGCTTTTAGTTTTGGTTCGTTTTATGTCATGTTGAAAGTATTTGAGTCGTTAAAAAGATAATCCTAGAACACATTCAACGAGCCGCGATGCTCGTTTTTTTATTGGATTAGATAGAAGAACGATCAAGTTCTCCAGTCAAAAATCAGAAGCAGTAAAAAGCAAAGTGGATCTAAAATTGTGAAAAAGAGCATAAGGGGAAACTGCTATCACGCAGCGTGCTAGCCTAGGCGGAGCCTAGTGTTTCCCTGATATCATCAAAATCGCCAAAAGGTCACACCGCGTGTCATTAAAAACGGTATTTTGGCACGGTGTTTGCCACCTTACCATTTCAATTCACGCGCTTTAATGCGCAATTGATCCTGTCTTTTTTCTTCTTGCGTGAGTTGTTTTTTCAATTCCGTTTGTCTTAACAGTGCATCTTCTTTGTCTTGCTTCAGATTGAAGATTTCATCCTCACGTTCGACTTGTTCATCGAGTGTCAGGTCGGGTAAGGTGGCTTGTTTTATCTCAATGTCTTGTTCAATCTGTTGGATGAGGGAAGCTTGTTCCATCTGTTCACGCTTCATTCTCTTGATCCGTTTTTGACTTTGTAGGTGCTCGTCAGCAAGAAAAAGTTGCGTGTAGTCATCCGCTTGTTGCTTAGAAAGTGATGTCTTTAGAACACGTCGCTGATCCATATAGAGTGATTCGACGAGCGCGTCTTCTCGCTTCGTAGCACTTAGCTTCTCGAGTGACTGTTCAGGCTTCATGACATACAAACGGAGGGCTAGCTGATCAAAGTCGCGCGGTACATCTTCGATTTCGAAGACGTAGTGCTCGTCCTGATGATAGACGACGCGTACGCGCTGCTCATCTATTGGTCGTTCCTTATACGCGATTCGTGCCACAAGTTTCGACGCGTAGTTTTGAGGTTGATCGAACTGGAGACGGACGCGCATTTGCTTCCGTCTCGTATCATGTGACCAGTCGAGAAGCGTGACGGTCTGTCCATTTGCCAACCGTTTTTCTTCGCCGATAAGTGTCGCGTTGATTGGTTGTTCCTCAGCAAAGAAGAGGGAGGAGAAACCGAAAAACAGAAAACCAATCAAGAAGAATAGACCTGTTCCGAGATACAAGCGCGACCAGTCACGCGTCAACGTCTTTCGTTTTCCTGGATGCATTTAGACACCTCCTGACGTTTGAAGACTCTTCATCTGATCGACGATGTATCGTCCATCTTCTGTCTCTTATACACAT
>NZ_WBYY01000115.1:0-10550 GCF_048985645.1 Exiguobacterium sp. A1_3_1
GTGTATAAGAGACAGCTGCTTATCCTGTTGTTTCGACAGCCGCTCGAGCAAATCGGACTGTACTTACTTGCACCACCCGCTGACTTGCTCGGTGCGGTCAAAACGTATATTTCATACCGGATGATTGGCGCACCGTTCGTGTTGATGGGGTATGCGTTACTCGGCTGGTTGATTGGTACCGGTCAGGTCAAGCACGCCTTGTTCGTCCAATTGTTTAGTACAGGAGTCAATGTCGTTCTCGATATCGGATTCGTCTACGGATTGGATGCCGGTGTTGCTGGAATTGCGGTTGCGACCGTCATCGCGGAGATCAGCATCGTCGTCTGTAGTCTGTACCTGATTCGTGGTCATTTATCGATGACGCGTGATGAATGGCGTGCCTTGACGGCATGGCAGGCGTACCGTCAATTCTTTCAAGTCAATCGTGACTTGTTCATTCGCACGATTTTCCTTCTACTCGTCACCGGCTGGTTCACACGTGCTGGAGGACAATTCGGACCGGATGTCCTCGCAGCCAACGCGATCCTGCTACAAATCCAGTATCTGATTTCTTACTGGTTCGGTGGACTCGGTCATGCGTCAACGGTTCTCGTCGGTCGGGCGAGAGGGCATCAAGATCAGGCAGGATACCGGACGAGTGTTCGTTTGGCACGGACGTTTGGATTCTACTCGGTCGTCTTCTGGTCACTGGTGCTCCTCTTCCTTGAGACACCGCTCCTTCAGTTGTTCACTTCAGAAGAGGCAATCCTAGACGCAGCGCGCGATTATTACTTCTGGATCATCATCCTACCGCTCCTCGCCGGTTGGGCGATGATCTATGAAGGCATCTTTGCCGGGCGGGTTGAAGCAACACCCGTTCGGAATTCGATGATTCAAGCAGGAATTGGTTTTGCGGTCGTCCTCCTGCTGACACCGACTTTTGGAAATCAGGGCGTCTGGGCAGCGTTTTTGACGTTCTTCTTGATTCGCTCCTTATCGTTGATTCTCGTAGAAGCAAGACGATGAAAAACCCGCTGTTTCCCTCGCGCGCAAGGGGAACAGCGGGTTATTTGTCGTCGATCGCTAAAGGACGGACGAAGAGGGCGTTCAAGTGATGGACGAGCACATGACGCAGACGTTCTTTTGGTAATCGTTCTGGTCGAAACAGAGCATGAAAGGCTAACCCGTCAACGAGTGCTGCGAGCCGTTCACTCTCAAGATCAATGTCTAAGCCCGCGCGGAGTGTACCGTCCGGAATCTGTGTCAACAGTACTTGAACCATATGGTAGATATCGTCCGGATTTTCCGTCGCTTGCGATGAATACGCGGACATCATGAATTGAAACCAGACCTGCATCTCGAGCTGATGCTCGGGTGCATAAGGCAAGACCTCAAGTAAGACGTCACATAACGTTTCTTCCGGGGTTCCTCCTTTCTCGAAAATGGTTGTGATGCGTGCTTGGACCCGTTCTTGGACGAGGTCCATCGAGAAGCGGAGCAACTCGTCCTGGGTCGTGAAGTAATATCGCAAGGCACCCAGTGAGAGTCCCGCTTCCTTGGCGATCGTCCGGACACTGGCTTGTTCAATACCGACTTGAGAAATCGTGCGCCACGTCGCTTCCGCGATGAGGCGTTTGCGTTCTTCGTGATTGACTTGTTTTGGCATGTCTCAAGTATATCATCTTTTTAGCACGAATGTATTAAAAAGACTAGTCAAGCTACAAAAGAGGTGTTATCTTTATGATACAGTCGTATTAAAAAGGAGAGGATTGATATGCAACTTGTCGCGTGGGCAATCGTCTGTTGTGAGATTCTATTTTGGGTATTCATCGTCGCTGGACTAATCGTGCGTTATGGATTCAGACGAGAGAAGCTTGGTTTTCGATTGATGGCGATGTCACCGGTCATTGATATTGTCTTACTGGTCTTAACGGTGTTTGACTTAAGTCGCGGCAGTACGGCGACGATCGCGCACGGACTTGCTGCGATCTATATCGGCGTCTCACTTGCCTTTGGAAAACAGATGATTGCCTGGGCGGACGGGATGTATCGCCGGTTCATCCTGAGAGAACAAGTATCACGGGAGCGCATTTCAAAGGCACGTAAAGAGCGAAACGGGTTCTATCGGCACGTGCTGGCCTTTTTGATTGGTGGAGCGTTACTCGGTGCGATGATTCTGTGGCTGGGAGATGCGAAGCAGACGGAGAGTCTCTTACGGACGTTACAATTGTGGGGACTCGTCCTCGTGCTCGATGGGGTCATCTCGATGAGTTATACGGTCTTTCCGGCTCGATCCAAATAAAAAAACGAACCTTGTCTGTCAGCGGTCAACAGTGAAGGTTCGTTCCCGAATCGTATTCGTATGGACTTGTTTGCGGGCGTCGATCGAATCCCGAATGTGGATGATGTAGCGACGTCCTTTTTTATATCCCGTACGTGGCGGTTTAATTCGGATCTCTTTGCCGTCAAGGACTTCAATCTCCGTTTGCATCCGCTCACCGTTCGAATCCGTCACGGTGACTGTTCGGTTTGAGACTTGCTCCTTCCGTAATCCTTTCGCATATTCGATGTCGAAGGTATGGTACGAGGAGATGGAGCGGGCACGCGATTTGAAGTGTGGCTCGTCCGTCCGTTCGTCGAGGGTGCAGTAGCAACCCGTGAACAAAAGACTCGCCGAGAGGAGTATCGAAAATAGATGTTTCACGAAAACGCTCCTTTATGTATTTGGTAATTTTAGTATAAGACAAATTTTGGGTTACGACAATCCTTCTTAAGACCGAGTCGTTGACATCTATTAAATTCAAGCAGCTCCATGCTATAATCGACCGAGAGAAAGGAAGCGATACACCATGCCAGTACAACCAGACCAACGCGAGATCATCGTCTCGATCCGGACGAGTTATGATTTTAAAGCGGATACCGGTCGCGCGATCCGCGTCATCGAGTTTCACGGACGCCGGACAACGCTGTTCGATACGTTCGAAGCGTCATCACCGAAACGGATGATCTTGATCGAGATGATTCGCGCCGTCCAATCGTTCAAGGAACCGTTCCACATCATCTTCAACGTCGAATGTAACTTCGGTTTCAAGTATTTGACGGATCAGCGGAAATGGGAAAACCGGGACGTCGGGAATACGTTCCTCGACTTGATCGAACAAGGCGGTCATACGTATGAATTACGAGACAGCTCGTTCTATGAAGGCGGAAAAGCCCTCCAAAAATGGCTCGGCAACACCTTAAAGCAAAATAGCTAAAAAAAAGGCTGATTCCATGATGGAGTCAGCCTTTATCTGTATCGATTGTCTCGCTTTCGAGATATCGGTACAACGTACTTTTACTAATACCGGTCTGTTCTCGGATATCAGCGAGCGAATAGTTTTTACTTTGATACATCGCGATCGCGCGGCGGACATTTTCATCCGGCTTCCGCGGTCGACCGGTCTGCTTTCCTTGTTCTTTTGCTTTTGAGAGTCCGGCACGCGTCGACATGCTGATGACGTCACTTTGCAGCTGGACCAGGTGGCGTGCCGTTTCAAGAAACGACAAGGAAGCACGCTCGCTCGTCCGAATCTGTTCGCGGAGTGACCACAGCGTCGCACCGCGTGTCTCCATGTGCTCGAGCATCTCGATCAAGTGCCGCGTCGAGTCTGCTAAGATGTAGAGATGTGTGACGATGACTTCGTCTCCCGTCTGAAGGGTCTCGAGCATCTGTTCTAATTCCGTCCGTCGTTTGGCCGAATCATGCGTCTCGATGACACGTGTTGTTACATTCATCTTGTCGGCTTCCACTTGTTGCATAGAACAGTCTGGATCATCCGGATAGGGTCTCATGTAGAAATATTGCATGGATGGAGCTCCTCTCTGTCGATCACGATCGACGTCAGTTCCTCATCAGTATACCGTATTCTCACCTCCGTGCCGCAGAAAACCGAAAACAAGCCTTTCTTCTCATGTTCGTATCGACTAATTTGTGGTAAATTGAGTGGAAGTAAGTTTCTCGGACTCATCCCGATACCATTCATTCTTTTTAAATGAGGTGCTCATCATGAACAAAGAAGATCATCAACTCGCCCGTCAGCTTTTGACGACCTATTTCATCGGCACACAGTTAGCGACGGTCCATGTCGCAGGCTACGTCACGCTCGAATTCATCAATTTGTTCGATACGACTGCGCCTGAACTACGACTTCGGATCGAGACGGATCGTCTGTTTTATGGCGATGTCGAGACGACACAGGACTGGGTCGTCCGCCATGCGACGAAGGAAGAGATGTTACACTTGATCGTCTCGCTTCACGCGGAACGCATCACCGGTGTCCGGATCGGAAAGACGGCACCCCACTTATTCCTAACGTTTAGCAACGGACAAACGCTCGTCCTGAACGGATCGGATACATATTATGAATCGTGGGCGATCGATATCGGTCTCGCGCCACACCGAGCCGACGCGACGATCGTTGCCGTACCGGGTGACGAACTGGCCGTCTTCTCCGGCATCGGTGAACAAGTTGAAGACTAAGTGGACACGCATGGAGTGGTGCGACTGGATCATGCCGCTCATTGCGTCACGGTACCCGAATCACTGTGCTGTTTTACTTGCCGGCAGCCATACGCGAGGGCAAGCGACCGCACAATCAGATGTCGATGTGATCATTTTTGAAGCAAGTCGAGGTCAGGCGTACCGGGAGTCGTTCATCCATGACGGTGTCCCGGTCGAAGCATTCGTCCATTCCTTTGAGACGATTCAGTCGTTTTTCGAGAGTGATTGGGAACGTGGTCGCCCGTCCCTGCAACGAATGATTGCTGACAGTTGGACGATCGAGGACCATCCAAACCTTGCATCTATCCGTCAGGAAGCCGTTCAACAATTGGCGGACGGACCTGTTGCGTGGACGACTTCGGAACAAGAGCGCGCACGTTATTTTTTAAGTGATATGCTCGACGACTTCGAGAGTGTGACGAACCGCGCGGAAGGTTTAGCGATTGCGTCACGTTTATATGAACAGAGCATCGAGTTCGTCCTTCGCGCCAATCGTTGCTACATCGGGCAAGGGAAGTGGGCGATCCGTGCTCTTGCGGAGTTTGACGAAGACTATGCTAGTCGACACACAACGGCATTCGAGTTGTATTATCAATCGGATGACCGACGAGAAGTCGTCGCATTAGTCGATGATTATCTTGCACCATTTGGCGGGCGTTATTTTGACGGCTTTACGCTCGGGAAACGATAACAAGCAAAAGGAGGTACGCTTTCGGATCAATCGACCGAAAACGTACCTCCTTATCGTTCGCTTCTGTTTAACACCAATGGGACGGACGGAGTAAGCGACGCGGTAACTGTGTCGCCGCATTACCGATTGCCGCATTGATTTGTGCCTGTGTCAAAAAGAGCGCGTCCGTCAGATCGGCGTCCTTGACGTTACAGTCTCGCAAATCAGCCCCAAGAAAGTTGACCCCGCGCAGGTTACTGTGCGACAAGTTCGTCGCGAGCAACCATTGATTCTGAACACTGGCGCCTGAGAAATTACGCCCTGGTAGCTGTTTTCCGACCCAGTCGCGTGGTGTCTGGTCGCGTCTTCCGCTATACTGAGCTTGAACACGTGACGCAATCATTTCAAGGAGTGGTCGGACGGTTTGACGAACCGGTATCAAGTCAAGTCGTTCAAATTGATCGGCTGGTAATGCCGCGTACCGACTCAGTGCGGCAAGCGTCTCATCGAGTTGATCGTGGATGTCACGCGTGACATCACGTTTCCCGTCGGTTATGTACCACATCATTTCAAACAAATGAACCATCTTCGGGAAGGCAGCATAGATCGCTTGGCGTCGCTTAGGTGCATCATCGCCTTCGAATGTCTGCTGTGACAGATGTTGTCCGGCACCAAAACAATCATAAACGGTGCAGCCTTTGTAGCCGCTGTCGCGTAACCGGTCATGAATGCGGCAACTGTAATCGGCGTCAAGATTACGACACGGTGTTGCTTCCGGTTTGTCATGACCAAAATCACTGGATTTCGAAAAAGCGAGTGCGGTACAACATAAACCAAAACACTTCGTACAATCAATCTGGAATGTAGGTTCCATCGGATTCACCTCCACTACTACTATAACAAGAAAGGGGATTAGACATGCTGAAATTTCAACTCAAGGAAAATAAGGACGGACAGGACTGGCTCCGAAAACAAGTACGTCAATATAATGTCGAACGTTCACCGCTTCATGCGACGAAACGCTCCGAGGGAACACAAGCCGTCACATTACTTGCGACGCGTGGTGATCAACCGATCGGCGGCATCTCAGGGGAAATATACTGGGGCTGGTTACATATTGAATGGTTCTTCGTTGCCGAAGAGGAACGGGGAAGTGGGCTCGGTACCCAATTATTCCGTCAACTGGAGGAATGGGCACGAGCAGCGGGTGTTCAGCGAATCCGCGTCGAGACGTTCTCGTTTCAAGCGCTCCCGTTTTATGAGCGACAAGGATTCGTCGAAGTCGGACGAATCGATGACTATCCACCAGGGATGAGCTATCATCTGCTCGTCAAACAGGTCGACTGATGAAACGGCGTCTTTTCCTCATCTTATTGTTCGGTCTCGTGCTCGGAACGCTGACGGGGATGCATCCACGTCAAGAGACCGTTTCCTTTACGGCGAAGCAAGTCGCTCGGTTATATACACAGATGACGAACACGCCAATCGAAGCGCGCGACGTCTACTTCGTCGAACGGCTGTCTGACCATTATGCCGTCGCGTATCTTGAAGCGAAACACGACCGCTTGTTTTTGCTCCTGCAACAAACCGATGAGGCACAACGAATCGACCGAATCATTCGTTCGAAACAGACGAGGGAGACGGATTGGTTTGAAGGTCGCTTGTTGACGACGGACGAAGGTCGATACCTTGTCGCCTACGGTATGAATGGTTCGCAACAAATGAAATCGATCCGTTTCGAGCCGTATAAGACGACGGCTAACGGCGAAGCGCCGCTTCGTCCGATGCAACGCTCATTGTCAGTAACAAATCAGGAACGTTTCCATACTGTCCAACCGTTACCGGATGCCTTCCCGCATTCGCTCTATTTCGAGATGATCGCGACGAGCGTAGACGGAAAAGAGACGATCCAGCGCTTGACGTTACCAAGCGATAACGCATCCGCGTTTTCAACCCGGAATGACTTTTAGTATACTGAAGACGAAAAAAGGGGGAGAAGAACATGTGGATCGTCATGAACCAGTTACACGTCGTCAAAGGTGCAGCAGATCAGGTCGCAGCGCGTTTTAAGACGACGAAAGGAATCGAACGGATGGAAGGGTTCCACCGGATGCAAGTCCTCGTCGATATCAGTCAGGAAGAGGAAGACATCGTCACGATCATGACAACGTGGTCGAATCAAGCAGCATTCCATGCATGGCAAGAGAGTCAAGCGTACAAAGGCGTTCACCATAAGCGGGATAATGGAACGTCCGAAGTCAAACCGCTCGTGACGTCGAATACCATCACGGAATATGCGATCGTCGCTGATCACAGTGCCGTCGTGGAATAAACAACAACACCCCTTGGGAGAATGCCTCTCAAGGGGTGTTGTCTAGTACATTAAAATAGATTGTTTTTCCGTAATCTGGGTATATTCTAACAAACTAGATGAAACGAGGTGACACCGCATGGTCTATCGTAAACCTGTCGTCTCTAGCCTGTCCGTCCTCGGTGGTATGATCCTGCTCTTTGGTTTCTTAACGAGCGGTGGCTTCATTTATCTCTACTTCTTCGTCTTGCTGTTTGCTTGCGTGTCCTTTTTACGTGAACCGTTGACGCGTAAAGAGTGGTTACGCGAGGGGATTGCTTTCATCTTCTGGTGTTCCTTGATTTATTTGCTCCAACATTTCATCTTTATGGTGTGAGTCATTTTTCGTATAGCTCAAATAAGGAGAGAATGATGTCACGACCTGTCGCCGAAAGATGAACCGACACGTCACGTTTCGGATCCTTCAAGTAAATATCGGTCTTTTTGACACGCTTATCGAGATAAACTTCGTATTGTTGTCCTTTCACTCCTTTTCGGAACGTCAAGTATTTCCACTTCGCCCGTTTTCCTCGTACGTCAGCCTGTTCACTTGTCTTGATTGCTTTTTGCAATTTCCCGGACTCATCACTCGTCATCATGATCGTATCCTCGACTTTAAGACGATCTTTAGAAGAATCGCTTTGATCATAAAGATAATGCTTGAACTGCTTTTGATGGAAGAGTGTTATGTCATTGATAGTGGATAGAACATCTTCTTCCGATAAGTCCTGTCGAGCAAGCTCAGACGGACGTTCCATCGTGTGCTGAATCGACAATTCGTAGCGGAATTGGCGTCCGTTTTTTTCTGTTGCGATAAGCGTGCCGTAATGTTCCGGTGTGCCGTCACCAGGAATAAAGCGGACTTTTCCGGGCTGTTTCATCGCATGGATCGACGTCTCCATCTGCTGTCCACTGATCAATTGCGGTATGCGTACAAAGGAGTTATACGATATATCGTCATTCTCATTATATTTCTCATTGTACGTCAGATAAAGCTTCGTATCTTCAGTAAAGGGAGTAAGTGCTTCTGCATAGACGACGAATGTCTTTCGTTCGTCTTTTTTCGTTACATCAGTCGCTTTCATCACCAGGTAACCTGATCCAGGTAGCGCTAATTTTCGAACAGAACCGTTTATGATGTTATCATCACGTGAGAACCAGTCCTCTTTTTTAATGGTGTCTGGCTGTACTTCTAACTCGGTCGGATGTTCAACCAGCTTCGTTTTCGCAAAGACATCTTGTTTGGTTGATAAGAGGTGATACTCGCTGTCAGCCATATTCTGACAATACAGATATGTTTGTTCTCCGGACTGGACATAACGAGCCATTTGTCCTAAGTAATCTTCAAATGGTGCCGTCATCACGACGGAGAACGTGTCACCATAAGAATAATTTTTTGGAGCTTTTACCGCTTTTGATCGACACTCCTCCATGATGACACTCATTTCCTTTTCCGATAACATCTTCGGAGGTTCTTTGCCTTTAAACCGCGCTCCATCATACAATTTCGATAAGTAATCCCATTTGAAATTCGGAGCTTCACTTTGACAACCGCTTAACGCGAGCGTTGCTGCAAGTGTGAGTCCGATCCAGTAACGTTTGTTCATTTGTTAAGCACCTCACTGAGTGCTTCACTTGTCGTACCCGACAACTTAGCACCGTTCTTTGTTCCCTTTTTGACGACATAGATTTCAAGCTTTTTGGCGCGTTTGCGTTCATACAGCTCGAACATCTGGCTTTTCCCTTCGCGCATCAACGTCAATTTTTTCTGCTTTAGTTTTGTGCCTTGCGGCTCCATCACTTCGGTTTCTTTTAATTCCTGAGCGATTTTTTTGGCTAGCTTGTCAGGAATTGCTGAGACGAACTTATAATCGCTATCAATAAGCTGTTTTGGTGATTGATGGATGAAACCGACATATCCAGGTTGATTTATATTGATAAAAGCATATTTGTAATTTGAAGGTTTTTTGTATGACTTATTGAGACGCATATAGATTGGCGTTTCCTGGACAACTTTATCTTTTTCTAGTTTTTGAACGGTAGCAAAGTGAACCATTTGACCGGGTGAAAGGACGTCAGGTAATTCTTTACGTTCAATCTGGTAGGATTGCCCTTGCGCATACTCTTGAATGACTGAAGAGTTTCCATCGCGTGTTCCACTTATTGTGAGATCAATTGTGGAAGACTGCATCCCGTTTTTTGGACTGTGACGGAAAGAGATATTCAGCTCGGATCCGCTCAGCGACTCGGTCGTCTCGAAGAATGTGCGTTCTTTTCCGTCTTCTTCTCCAAAAATAATGAATTGACCTTCCGGTGGTAAGGACAGTTGATAGGACGGGAAGAGATAGCGTCCAAGCTCTTTTGATTGCTTACTTTCTTTATTTTCTTGTTTTTGGTGATCTGCCACCTCTTTTGGGACAGCTTTAAAGCGAACGGCTGTCGATTTGGCTTTAACCGGTTGTTTTGACCAATCAACAAATGGATAATCACTTCGCTTAATCTGATGGACCGTATAATCTGCGTGGCGAATGGGCTGACAGGCCAGATAGTCTTTTTTTTCGTCTGATAGGAAACGAACGTGTTGGAACTCACGCCCTTGGATATTTGCAGGAAGGAAATACAAATCGAATCCTTCGTGTTGCACGTATCGGTCAGGTAAGCGCTTCATGTCAGATTTTTGCTGACAACCCTTCAACAAAGCAGCCGTTTGTTTTTGGGGGAGATCCGGTATCTCTTGCCCATCAAAGGTAGTCGAAATACCGCCCCAGTAATTGGCATCGTATGTAAGGTCTAAGTATTGTTCTTTACCGCATCCGGCAAGTAGGACTACGCCTGCGAGAATACCGGTATGTATATAGCGTCTCATGGAAAACCTCCTTTATCCTAGTGACTATATTTTACCATAATTTCTAGAATAGACAGAATTTTCTATAATACTTTAGCATCAAGATGTTTGACATCTCTTGACTCGGGAATAATAGATGCATGCACGGCAATCTATTACTATG